>CAZMML010000017.1:0-15817 GCA_964567335.1 uncultured Nannocystis sp.
GGTCGCCGACCTCGGCGTCGACCTCCTCTCGCTCGCCGGCCACAAGCTCCACGCCCCCAAGGGCGTCGGGGCCCTCTACGTCCGCCGCGGCGCCCCGCTCGCGCCGCTCCTGCTCGGCGCCGACCATGAGCGCGGCCTCCGGCCCGGGACCGAGAACGTCGCCGCCATCGTCGCCCTCGGCGCCGCCTGCACCCTCACCCTCCGCGACCGCGAGCCCGTGGCGGCCCGCGTCCGCGCCCTCCGCGACCGCCTGTGGGACCTCCTCGCCGCGGGCGCCCCCGGCCTCGCGCTCAACGGAGCTCCGGAGCGCCGCCTGCCGAACACCTTGAGCGTCCGCTTCCCGGGCGTCAGCGGCGCCGCGGTCCTCGCCGCCGCCCCCGAGGTCGCCGCCGCGACCGGCTCCGCCTGTCACGAAGGCCACGTGCGAGCCCCCGCCGCGATCGTGGCGATGGGCGTCGCCCCGGACGCCGCGCTCGGCACCGTGCGCCTCACCCTCGGCCGCGGCACGAGCGAAGATGATGTCGAGCACGCCGCCGCCGCGCTCCTGCGGGGCTTCGCGCGGGCGCAGGCGGGCGAGGCGAACGCGTGACTCGACCTGGCGCGCTTCCCTGTCCCGCGCCGCGCGTTCATCGGCGCCCGAGGACCTCGCGCTCGCCGTCGCCGACCGAACCTGAATTCATGGCTTCGTCATCCGTCGGCGTCGGGCCCCGCGCCGCATCGGTAGACACGTCCGCGTGATCGCGTGTGCCGGCGACGCGCGGCGCAGGATCGTGCGCCGCGCATCCGCGCGGCGCGAACTCTCTGGTTTCCGGGCCTCTCGCCGCGCTGGTAAGGCTGTGCCTCGTTCGCAGCGCCGTGTGGTTGGGCGCGCCGCGTGGGAGCGGGTCTCCGCCCAAGAGTCGACCGCTCTGCGGTCTCCGGGAGGTACAGGTATGTCATCGAAGGTCTCGATCCAGGCGCACGCCGGCCAATTCCTCCGTATCGGCGACGATCGCCGCGTCGCCGCCACCGCGCCCAACGCCGCCGCAGCCGAGCCCTTCGTCCGCGTCGACCTCGGCGGCCGCAAGATCGCCCTCCAGACCGCGAAGGGCACCTATGTCGGGCTCGACCTCAAGTCCGGCGGGCTCCTCGCCGACCGCGCCGCCGTCGGCGCGGACGAGACCTTCACCCTCGAGGACGGACCCGGCGGCAAGCAGGCGCTCCGCGCCAGCAACGGCAAGTTCGTCTGCGCCGAGGGCGGCGGCGGCGGCCTCGTCGTCGTCAACCGCGACCGCGCCGACATCTGGGAGCTCTTCGCCTGGATCGCCGAGGGCCTCCCCGCCCCCGCGCCCAGGCCCCCCGCCCCCGCCGTCCAGCCGCGCAGCACCTGGCGCGACCTCTTCGGCTCGCCCGACTTCGCCGAGGCCGACGCCGGCCGCTCCGTCTACTCCCCCGCGGCCTACCTCGCCGACCTCCTGCAGCTCCTCGAGGACGAGCTCGACGGCGGCGACGAGCTCGCCGCCCGCCGGCCCGACATCTCGAAGGCGATCCTCCTCAACGGCGAGCAGTCCTTCACCACCGTCCCGCAGCTCACCCTCGTCGGCCGGATCCTCGCCGCCCGGATCGCCGCGATCGCCGGCGTGCAAGACGGCGACGCCGTCCTCGCCGCCGCCCGCGGCCCGCTCGCGCTGCCCTTCGAGGCCGCCGACGAGCGCGTGCGGCAGCTCCTGAAGCTGCTGCGCACCTCTCACCGCGAGCTCTACGCCAGCCTCGGCCGCGACCTCGACGGCGACGTCCTCGCCCGCGATCGCCTCGGCCTCTCCCCCGCCCGCGTCGCCGTCCTCCTCCTCGACACCAGCGGCGACCTCGACGCCCTCCGCGTCGCCTTCGGCCTCGCCCCCGGCGAGGAGCTCGCCGGCCTCACCTCCGTCGCCGCCTTCCGCCGCGCCACCGGCCTCGACGCCCAGGGCCTGCGCGACCTCCTCCACGCCGGCCTCAGCCAGACCGCGCTCGACGCCGGCAAGCGCAGCGAACGCGAGGCCGCTGGCGGCCTCTTCCTCCACGCGGGCCTCGGCGGCTACGTCACCCTCGACGACGCCGCCGAGCGCCTCGTCTGGCGCGGCGCCGGCCAGGCCATCCCGCTCGCGTGGTTCGACCGCGTCCACCGCATGCTCCGGCTCTCGCGCTGGACCGGCCTCGAGCTCATCCCCCTGGAGCGCGCCCTGCGGCGCCTCTGCGACGGACGGATCGACGCCGCCGCGCTGCGCCGGCTCGCCGCGCTCGTCGACCTCCAAGGTCGCACCGGCGCCGAGCTCCTCGTCCTCTGCGCCCTCCTCGACGACCTCGGCGGCGAGGCGGCGCTCGGCGCTGGCGACGGCGACGCCCCCGCCAGCCTCTTCGACCGCACGTTCAACGGCGATCGCGCCCGCGGCGCCCGCCGCTATGTCCCTTCGGGCAGCCCCTACCTGCCGGCGATCTACGTCCCCTGGGAGCCGCTGGTGGCGACCGGCGACCTGCTCGTCGACGAGGGCAAGAACAAGGACCTCCGGGCCCGGATCCAGCAGGCGCTCGGCCTCCGTGATCGCGAGCTCGTCGCCCTGATCAACCTCTTCCGCGCCCGCGCCGAGGCCCGCGGACGCCCGACCGCGCTCGCCGGCGGCCTCGGCCCCGCCGGCCTCGACGTCCTCAACCGCGTCGTCCAGCTCGCCCGCCTCACCGACCTCACCCCCGCCGAGATCCTCCGCCTCGTCGACGTCCTCGAGCTCGACCCACTCCTTCAGCGGCTCGGCGGCTTCGACGCCCTCGTCCACGAGCCCATCGCCGAGACCGACCTCTACCGCGTCCTCGAGCAGGGCCCGCGCGGCCCCCGCCTCTGGCTCGTGCAGCAGCTCCTCGGCGTCGCCGCCTGGGCCACGGCCCAGGGCATCACCCCCGCCGACCTCGCCGCCGCCGCCCTCGCCCCGCCCGCGCCCGTCGCTCCGCCCGTCCCGCCGGCCCCGCCCGCGCCGCCCGCTCCCGACGCGCAGGAGCTCCTGCGCCTCGCCCGGGCGCTGCACGAGGGCTTCCTCCCGACCGCCCTCAGCGGAGACGCCCTGATCTCCGACAGCGTCGGCCCGCGGACCGCGAGGATCGCCCTCACCCTCGCCCGCGAGCCCGCGCGTCGCCTGGTCGCCGCGAGCGACCCGCGGATCGTCGCCTTTGACGAGGCCGCCGCCCGCGATCTGGCCCACGACGTCCTCACCGCGCTCGACCGCGTCACCGTCGCCGACCTCGAGGAGCTCCGCCTCGGCGAGTCGCTCGCCGCCCACCTCGCCGACCTCCTCGCCCGCCGCGGCCTCATCGACGCCGAGGGTGTCCTCGCCGACGACCGGATCCCGCGGGACCCCGACGCGCTCGAGCTCGAGACCGACTGGAGTGACTGGGTCGTCGCCGTGTCCGAGCTCCTGGAAGGGCAGTACCAGGAGGCGCTCGAGGCGGGCGAGGCCCCCGAGGACATCGCCCTCTCGCTCTTCCCCGTCGACCTCACCGAGCTCGGCCTCGACCCCGCGGAGGCCGACGAGTTCCTCGCCTACCTCTCCTTCCTCGGCCTGCTCGACCCCTCCGGCGCGATCACCACCCCCGAGCTCTTCGCCGAGCCCGGCGCCCACGAGCAGATCTGGCCGAACCTCGGCCTCGACGCCCACCGCCCGGCCCTGCGCGACTTCCTCGCCGCCCTCGCCGCCGCCTTCTACGACGCCCCGCTGACCCTCCCCGAAGACATCTGGGACCCGCTCGGCCTCACCGAGGGCGAGCGCGCCGCCCTCGAGGACAACCTCCGCTTTAACGGCCACATCGACGCCGCCCGCCGCGTCGTCGACCGCCGCGCCCTGCTCGCGCTCACCCCGGAGGGCTTCAACCTCGCGATCCCCTTCTACCGCCACCGCCGCAAGATCCTCGCCGCCCTCGTCGACTTCGTCGCCGCCGCCCGCAAGTCCGCCCTCGCCCTCGACCAGACCCGCCTCCGCCCGCTCGCCGACCGCCTCGTCGCCGCCGGCGCCGACGCCGCCCTCGCCGGCAAGGTCCTCGACGACGCCGGCCGGCCCACCTTCGAGCTCCGCGCCCACCTCGCCGGCGAGAGCGAGATGGAGCTCGACTTCGGCGCCCTGCCCGCGCCCGACCAGCACCTCGAGATCACCGAGCTCCTGCGCCAGATCGTCGCCGAGGCCGACGCCTTCCGCCTCACCGAGGCCGCCCTCGCCGGCGTCGATCTCGACGCGGACCACGCCGCCCAGGCGATCGCCCAGCTCATCTCGGACGGCGTCCTGCGCGAGGCGGGCCCGAGGGCCGCAGACGAGCCGGCCACGGAGGGCGCCCTCGTCCCAGGGCGCGTCTCCGACTTCACCCGCCTCGCCAGCGCGAGCTCCTTCCGCCTCGCCGGCTACACCGACTACGCCCGCGACGTCTTCTTCCTCCTCCACGACGTCGCGCTCGCCACGGACGCCCACGTCACCGCGCTGACCGGCTCCCTGCGGGCCCTCGCCGCTTCCCAGACCGCCGCCACCCTCGAGGCGCTCGCCTCCTCCTTCGACCTCGCCCCCGCCGCCGTCGACGCGATCCTCGCCCCGATCCTCCGCGACGTCCCGAGCCGCACCGCCGCCCTGCTCGGCCCCGTGCTCGCCGCCGCCGGCCCGCGCGGCGTCCTCGACGCCGCGCCCGCGGACCGCCGCTTCCTCGCCGCGATCCGCCGCGCCCGCCAGTTCGCCGGCTACGCCGGCAAGCTGCGCATGACCCCCGCGCAGATCGAGGTCGCCTTCCGCGACCAGCAGCTCGTCGACAAGTTCCCCGAGCCGCTCGCCCTCCCCGCCGGCGTCACCCGCATCGACGCCCTCTGGACCGCGCCCGAGGGCCGCGTCTACCTCTTCAGCGGCCCGCGCTGCTGGACCTTCGACGCCGCCACCCTCGCCCCGCTGGGCGCCGCGCTCCCGCTGACCGCCCTCGCGCCCGAGTTCGCCGACCTGCCCGCCGTCGACGCCGTCTTCACCACCCGCGCCGGCGACCACTGGCTCCTCGCCGCCGGGCGCGCCTGGCGACGCGCCGCCGGCAGCGAGCGCTGGGCCGCCACCCCGCGCGTGTGGGGCCGCGTGCAGAGCCGCTTCGACGACCCCGAGCGGATCGAGGGCGCCCTCCTCGACGAGGACGGCCGCCTCACCCTCTTCACCGGTGACCAGTACGTCCGCTACGCCTCACCCGCCCAGCCCTTCGTCGACGAGGGCTACCCGCGGCGGATCGCCGGCAACTGGCAGCGCGAGCTCGGCCTCGCGCTCCCGCCCGGCTGGGACGAGGGCATCGACGCCGCGATCTGCCGCCGCGGCGAGGGGACCTGGCTCTTCCGCGGCGACAGCTTCGTCGCCTCCAGCGCGCCCGGCGAGGCGCGGCCGATCACAGGCGCGTGGGGCCGGGTCCGCCACGAGCTCGCCGCCGCCGCCCGCGTCGACGCCGTCCTCGACCTCGAGGGGCGCCTCGCGATCGTCGTCGGCGATCAGGTCAGCGCCTTCAGCGGCCTCCTCGAGGCCGCGGACCTCGTCGTCGACCCCGGCTTCCCGCGCTCCCTCGCCGCCGTGTTCCCCGGCCTGCCCGAGGCCTTCACCCACGGCGTCGACGCCGGCCTCGTCGATCAGGACGGCGCCCTCCACCTCTTCCGCGACCAGACCTGGGCGACGCGCGTCAAGGATCAGTGGAGCGTCTCGCCGGCCAACAAGCGCTGGGGCCGGGTCCGCAACAACCTCGCCGACACCGCCCGCGTCGACGCCGCCCTCTGCGGCCTCGACGGCAAGGTCTACCTCTTCAGCGGCGACCAGTACGTCCGCTACAGCGGCGGCGACTTCAGCCGCGTCGACGAGGGCTACCCGCGCCCTGTCGCCCGCGACTTCGGCGGCCTGACCCGGGTCGACGCCGCCTTCGCGCTGGACGGCAAGACCTACCTCTTCGGCAGCCGCGGCGACCGCCCCGAGGACGCCTTCTACGTCCGCTACTCGACCCGCGACTACACCAAGCCCGACGAGGGCTACCCGCGGCCCACCGACGACAACTTCTGGAACCTCCCCCAGGCCCTGATCGAGCGCTTCGCCGCCCCCCACGCCGTCTTCATCGGCCCTGACGGTCGCGCCCACCTCTTCAGCGGCGAGCAGGTCATCAGCTTCGACCACAACCACCGCTGGTGGACCGAGCCCGCGCGGATCCGCGACGTCTGGGACAGCCTCCCCTTCGCCCGCGTCACCGCCGCCTTCACGGCCCGCGACGGCCGCACCTACTTCTTCGGCGACGGCGAGGACGAGCCGCGCTTCGTCCGCTACACCGACCCGACCTTCGCCGCCGTCGACGATCGCTTCCCCAAGCCCGTCCGCGAGCACTGGGGCCGCGTCGTCAACAACCTCGCCCGCACCGGCCGCGTCGACGCCGCCGTCACCCTCGTCTCCCCCGTCGTCACCACCGACGACAAGGGCGTCCGCCACGAGCAGCAGGTCCGCTACCGCTACCTCTTCTCCGGCGACCAGTTCTACCGCTACTCCAGCGACGCCCAGGAATTCGCCGACGAGGGCTACCCGCTGCGCATCGAGGGCGGCCTCCGCCGCGAGCCGCACTTCGTCAACCTCGACGCCCCCGTCGCCCGCGGCGTCGACGGCGTGTGGGCCGACGGCGGCAACGTCTTCGTCTTCCTCGGCGAGCGCGTCCACGTCGCCTCGCTCGCCCACGCCCGCCAGCCCGCGGGCCTCGGCGCCGACGCCCCGCGCGCCGCTGACGTCGACTGCGGCCACCTCAGCGTCTTCAGCGCCGGCGCCTGGCGCTGGCTCCGCGCCCCCGAGAGCTTCTCCCCGGGCTCCCGCCTCGCCGCCCCGCGCGCGCTGCGAGGCGCCCCGCCCGCCTTCCAGGGCGAGCTCTCCGCCGTCCTCCGCGCCCTCGACGATCGCACCTACCTCTTCGCCGCCGGCCGCTGCTGGGACGCCGCCCTCGAGCGCGACTACCCGGCCTCCGCCCAGTGGGGCGCCGTGCGCAACCCGATCGCCGACGACGAGCGCGTCGACGCCGCCCTCTGGGGCCGCGACGGCAAGCTCTACCTCTTCCGCGGCGAGCAATTCCTCGCCTTCACCCCCGGCGCGAAGGGCCAGCCCCCCGCCCAGGCCGACGCCCTCCCGGCCCCGATCGCCGCCCGCTGGGGCGGCCTCCAGAACGTCCGCCACGCCTTCGTCCGCTGGGGCGTCACCTACCTGCTCGAGGCGCCCGACGAGACCGGCGCCTTCCGCTACGTCCGCTACACCAGCGCCAGCGCGATCCAGCCCGGCCCCGCCTACGGGCGCCCCGACGACCCCGAGCCGCTGGTCGCCGACGAGTCCTTCTGGCACCTCCCGGACGACCTCCTCGCCGAGGGCTTCGGCGCCCCCGACGTCGTCGTCACCGATCGCGACGACCTCTACTTGATCCGCGGGCGCCGCTTCGTCCACCACGAGACCGGCAGCCCGGTGTGGACCGCCCCGCGCCCGCTCGCCCAGCGCTGGCCCGGCCTCCCGACCCGCGTCCCCGACTTCGACGCCTTCACCGCCGCCGCCTGCGGCCCCGCGCGCGTCACCCTCTTCTTCTCCGCCGGCGCCTGGGTCCTCCACGACGGCGAGCGCGCCGGCGACCTCGCCCCGATCGCCGCCCCCTGGGGCCGCGTCGACAACCGGATCGCCCGCACCGGCCGCGTCGACGCCACCCTCGTCGTCGGCGACCACACCTTCCTCTTCTCCGGCGACCAGTACGTCCGCTACTCCGGTGACCGCTACCACCACGTCGACGAGGGCTACCCGCGCCCGATCGCCCGCCGGCTCCGCGAGGAGGCCCCCTTCCGCCACCTCCCCGAGGACCTCGAGACCTCCTTCGAGCGCCTCGGCCCCGAGGACCGCTGGATCGAGCTCGCGCTCGCCAGCGAGGGCGTCGTCGTCGTCGTCGCCGCCGGCCGCACCTTCGCGCTCTCCGACCAGCTCGCCCGCGCCTACCCGCTGCACCAATTCGCCGGCCTCCGCAACGACCTCCAGCGGCGCGCCCGCGTCGACGCCGCCTTCAGCAAGGGCGGCGCCCTCTTCCTGATCAGCGGCGACCAGTACGTCCGCTACAGCGGCGTCGAGCTCGACCACGTCGACGACGGCTACCCGCGCCTCGTCGGCGACGACCTCCTGCGCGAGCTCGCCGCGGCCCCGCCCGCGCTGCCGCCCCTCTTCCACTACGACCTCGACGCCAGCTTCTTCGCGGACGGCGCGCTCGTCCTCTTCAAGGGCAAGGACTACCTCCGCTACCCCGCGGGCGCCCCCGGCCCGCTCACCCCGGCCGCGATCGCGGGCGCCTGGGGCCGCGTCAGCAACCCCTTCCTCCCGACCCCGCAGACCCCCGCGCCGACGATCGACGCCGCCTTCATCGACCCCGGCGGCGCGCTCCTCGTCTTCAAGGGTGACCGCTTCCTCCGCTACACCGACCCCGCCCAGGAGCTCGTCGACGAGGGCTTCCCGGCCGCGATCCGCGACCACTTCGGCGACCTCCCGCCCGCCTTCGAGGCCGGCATCGACGGCGCCTTCGTGTTCGACGCGCGCACCTACCTCTGCCGCGAGGACCACTTCGTCCGCTTCGAGGGCCCGGCCCTCGCCCGCATCGACGCGACCGGCCCCCAGACCTTCGCCAGCCGCTTCGTCCGCGCCAACGACTACCTCCTCCGCGACCTCCACGTCATCCAGCGCTACGTCGCCCTCGACCAGGCCCACCCCGAGGGCGGCAAGGCCCTGACCGACTTCCTCCTCAAGGGCCAGCGCGACAACGCCGACCCCTACGCCCTCCTCGCGGGCCTCTTCGGCTGGGACGCCGAGGACCTCAAGTGGCTCAAGCGCCGCGACGCCTTCCTCGCCCGCCCCGGCCGCGAGGAGGCGCTCGAGGTCCGCTTCGACCTCGAGCAGCTCCTCCGCCTCCACACCGCCCTGGAGCTCGCGCGCCGCCTCGGCACCCCCCCGCGCGCCCTCTTCGAACGCGTCTGGACCCCCCTCTTCACCGACCCGCGCGCCCCGGCCGCTGCCGCCGACGAGCTGCTGCGCCTGCTCGGCGTCCTCTACCCGGGCGCCGACTACGCCCGCATCGAGCGCCAGCTCGTCGACGCCATGAACCTCGCCCGCCGCGACGCCCAGGTCGCCTGGCTCATGGTCCGCGACCTCCCGCGGCCCGCCCTCGTCAGCGACCTCAGCGACCGCCTCCTCACGGACGTCGAGATGGACGCCTGCGCCGACACCAGCGCCGTGCGCGAGGCGATCGCCGCCCTCCAGCTCTACTTCCACCGCTACCTGATGAGCCTCGAGCGCGCGGACGCCGGCCCCGAGGACGACGAGCGCCGCGCCCGCTTCAAGCGCCGCTGGCGCTGGCTCAAGAACTACCGCGTCTGGGAGGCCAACCGCAAGGTCTTCCTCTACCCCGAGACCTACCTCCGCCCCGAGCTCCGCGACACCCGCACCCACGCCTTCCGCACCCTGCAGGACGACCTCCTCCAGGGCGAGATCACCGACGCCTCCGTCACGCAGGCCTACAAGAAGTACCTCGACGAGTACACCCAGGTCTCCCGCCTCGTCATCGCCGGCGGCTTCGTCCAGCCCGGCGCCGCCGACCCGGCCGACCGCGAGCTGATGCTCTTCGGCTTCACCCGCACCCAGCCGCGCAGCTACTACTACCGCCACGCCACCTTCATCCGCGGCGACGCCCGCAGCGCGACCTGGCGCGCCTGGCGGCCGCTCGGCGTCGAGATCCACGCCGACCGCGTCTACCCCGTCCGCGCCTTCGGCCGCGCCTTCGTCTTCTGGGTCGAGGTCGAGGAGAAGAGCCCCCCGGCCAGCTCGTCCTCCCTCAAGGTCGCCGACGTCGACGGCGGCAAGCGGATCAGCCGCGACGACCAGGTCGAGCGCCACATCTCCGTCTACTACTCCTTCTACGACCTCAGCGAGCAGTGGAGCGCCCCGCAGCGCCTCAAGACCCTCGTCGAGGCCGGCCGCGTCGACGACCTCCGCCTCCACGTCTCGCGCGGCGGCGACCCCGCGACCGGCGAGCAGATCGTCGTCGGTTGCCACTACGCCACCGTGGTCACCCGCCTCGAGCTCCCGCCGATCCGCTTCGACGGCACCAAGGGGACCCTGCAGGCGATCATCACGCGGCTCGGCCTCTTCGGCGTCACCGAGTCGGCCGACCTCAAGCAGCTCCCCGTCGCCACCCGGTACGACCAGGACAAGCTCGAGGCGCTCGCGGTCGCGGCCGGCGGCCGCAAGGTCTCCGGCCCCGTCCAGCGCCACCCCGCCGTCGGCCTCAGCGCGGACCTCGAGGTCCGCGAGCTCGGCGAGCGGCCCGCCGCCGACCGCCGCGACTCCCTCGTGAGCGGCCTCTTCGCCGAGCCGATCGACCCCAGCCGCACGATCGAGCTCAGCGCCACCAGCGACTCCGGCGACGGCCCCTGGTACAGCCTCGACGTCAAGGGCGGCAGCTTCCTCGCCCTCCCGACCGCGCCGCCCGCCGCGGACCAGCGCGTCCTCACCCTCGCCGGCAACACCGACGGCCTGCCCTCCTGGGACCGCGTCGACGCCTGCCTCGCCGCGTCCGGCGGCGCCTACCTCTTCCGCAAGCAGGTCTACTGCCGCCTCGGCAAGCCCGGCGAGCGGCCCAAGGACCTCCCGATCGGCGGCCGCTGGGGCCTGCGTCGCACCCAGATCCTCGTCGACCGCCGCGTCGACGCCGCCTGGTCGCGCGACGGGATCCTCCACCTCACCCGCGGCAGCGAGCTCCTCACCTACTCCGGCGACGCCACCCTCGCCGACCCGGTCGGGCCCCAGCCCCTGCCGGCCGCGCTCGAGCGTCCGCTGCCGCCCTGGCCCAAGGTGCAGGCCGCCTTCACCGACGCCCTCGGCCGCACCTGGTTCTTCCGCGACGCCGAGTGCCTCGTCATCGACGCCGAGGGCAAGCGCGCCGCCGTCGATCGCACCTGGGGCCTGAACGCCAACGAATTCTCGGCCGGGGCCGTCATCGGCGCCTTCTCGGTCGGCGGCGGCGCCCTCGCCGGCGGCCGCACCGTCCTGATCGGCGCCCGCACCTTCACCTGGTACGAGGGCCAGATCGAGACCTGCGAGCGCCCGCGCCCGCAGTCGCTGCGCGCGATCCTCGAGCTCCTCGGCGCCGCCATCAAGGACCCCGTCAACCTCGACGTCCCGATCGTCGCCGTCTTCGACCTCCCCGGCGAGATCGTCCTCCGCGTCGCCGAGGGCAACGCCACCCGCC
The DNA here is from genome assembly GCA_964567335.1 of uncultured Nannocystis sp. Taxonomy (GTDB): domain Bacteria; phylum Myxococcota_A; class Polyangia; order Nannocystales; family Nannocystaceae; genus Nannocystis. The sequence goes on from CAZMML010000017.1 coordinate 11,284, forward strand.
TCTACCGCGTCAAGGATCGCCAGGCCTCCGCCGTCCCGGACCCCCAGGCCCAGGACATGCGCGACTGGATCAGCGCCACCAGCGTCAAGCAGACCGCCTACATCCTCTTCGGCGCCGGCCGCGTCGGCCTGCAGGAGCGCCGCGGCGGCGCCGTCCGGGCCTCCATCCCCGATCGCTACACCCCCGGCCCCAGCGCGCTCGTCCTCGTCGGTGATCGCCTCTACCTCTTCGCCCCCGCGCGGAGGCCCGCCTGGCTGCGCGTCGACCTGCCGCCGGGCGACCCCGAGGGCGGCGGCCGCGCCCCCCTCATCGACGCCGCGATCGTCACCTGGGGCGCCGGCAACGCCCCCGACCCCTGGGCGCCCGGACGCGTGCGTGACCCCCAGCGCGTGCGCTCGGCCCTCCGCCGCGGCGACCAGACCTTCCTCCTCGGCGCCGACCTCTACGTCCGCTTCACCGGCAGCGCCTATGAGACCGCCGACCCCGGCTACCCCCGCCCCCTGAAGGGCAACCCCGACGGCCTGCCCGAGTCCGGCTTCGACGCCGCCCTCGAGGTCGGCGGCCGCGTCTGCTTCTTCCTCGGGGAGCAGTGCGCCTTCGGCGACGCCCTCGCCAAGCCCTTCCCCCTCACCGATCGCTGGGGCACCGTCCGCACCAACATCCTCACCCAGGGCGTCAGCAGCGCCTTCGTCCTCGGCGATCAGCACCACCTCGTCAGCGGCGACGAGATCGCCGTCTACACCGCCGATGGCAAGGGCGAGCTCCCGCTCTACATGGACAAGCTCCTCGTCGGCGCCCCGGTGCAGGACGATCGCCGCCCCCGCGCCGTCCTCATCGCCGGCGCGCGCAGCAACGTCTTCGCCGGCCCCTACTTCCACTCGCTCGCCACCGCCAGCCTCGTCGACGAGCTCCTGCGCGGCCTCGGCCTCGGCGATCCGATCCGCGGCGGTTGGGACAACCTCCCCGCCCTCTTCCACGACGGCATCGACGCCGCCCTCCCGAGCGTCGAGGCGGGCAAGCCCCGCGTCGTCCTCTTCCGCGGCGACCGCTACGTCGTCTTCACCGGCGACGCGATCCCCGTCGAGAGCGGCCAGGGCCGCTACGACCTCGTCCGCCTCACCACCTCCACCGCCGCCGCCCTCAACCGCCGCCTCTTCGAGGCCGGCGTCGCCGGCCTGCTCGAGCTGCGCTCGCAGCAGTTCGACGAGACGCCCGGCTTCTCGACCGCCGCCTCCGGCCCGACCACCGTCCAGGTCCGCCCCGAGCGCGTCAACGTCGACCTGCTGCCGACCAGCGGCAGCCTCGACTTCGCCAGCGCCAACGGCCTCTACTACTGGGAGATCTTCTACCACGCCCCGCTGCTGATCGCCGACACCCTCGCCGGCTACCAGCGCTTCGACGACGCCCGGACCTGGCACGAGCACCTCTTCGATCCGACCGCGCCGACCGAGCTGTGGAAGTTCCTCCCCTTCCTCACCGTCGACCTCGATCGCCTCGTCGAGCGCTTCCGCGGCCTCCTCGCCCGCGGCGGGTGGAGCACCGACCCGGCCGCCGTGACCTTCGAGGGCCTCGCCCCCGTGCTCCAGGGCATGACGCCCGCCTTCCGCGGCGAGCGCGACCTCGACGCGACCGTGCTCGACCTCCTCGACCTCTCGCCCCTCCGCACCCAGCTCCTCCAGCTCGACCCCGGCGCCGACAAGGCCCGCCTCCGCCTCCGCGACGACCTCCTCGAGCTCGTCCTGGTCGTCCAGGAGCTCGGCCGCCGCTGGGAGGCCATGCAGTCCTCCGCCGCCCAGATCGCCGCCTACCTCGACGATCCGATCGACCCCCACGCGATCGCGGCGCTGCGCCCGATCGCCTACCGCAAGGCCGCGGTCATGGCCTACGTGGGCAACCTCCTCGACTGGGGCGACGCCCTCTTCGCCCAGTACACCCGCGAGAGCGTCGACGAGGCGCGCATGCTCTACGTCCAGGCCGCCGGCGTCCTCGGCCCGCGCCCCGAGAGCCTCGGCCGCCGCCTCCTCCCGCCCGACGCCCCCTACAGCGGCTTGCGCAACGTCGAGCTCGGCACCTACGACTTCCTCCTCCCCGAGCAGCAGGGCGGCGCCGCCGAGCGCCTCGGCTTCGCCGGCGCCGCGCTCGCCACCCCGCACGGCTCCGTCGCCCGCTCCTACTTCTTCATCCCGCCGAGCGACGAGCTCCACGCGCTGTGGACCCGCGTCGAGGATCGCCTCTACAAGATCCGCCACTGCCTCAACCTCCAGGGCGTCAAGGCCCCGCTCGCCCTCTTCGAGCCGCCGCTCGACCCGATGGCGCTCGTGCGCGCCGTCGCCGGCGGCGGCCTCGGCGCCATCGAGACCCCCGGCGGCCTCGCCGTGGTCCCGCACTACCGCTTCTCCGTCCTCCTCCCCCAGGCCCAGGCGCTCGCCGACAAGGCCGCCCAGCTCGCCTCGGACCTCCTCCTCACCCTCGAGAAGCGCGACGCCGAGGAGCTCAGCCGCCTGCAGGCGCGCAACGAGGGCGAGGTCCTCGCCCTCACCCTCGAGCTGAACAAGACCCAGCTCGCCGAGTCCGTCGCCAACAAGGACTCGCTCGAGTGGGCGCGGAAGAACGCCCAGAAGCGCCAGGAGACCTACGGCGGCTGGATCAGCCAGGACTTCCTGGCGCTGGAGATCGCCCAGATCGCCCTGCTCACCGGCGTGACCGTCACGCACGCCGTCGCGGCCGTCCTGCAGAGCGTACGCGCCGGCATCTCCCTGGTCCCCAAGGCGCTCATCGGCCTCTTCATCGCCGGCATCGAGTCGCCCGAGCCCGACAAGGCGGTCGAAGCCGCCTCTCAGATGACGCAGTCGATCGGCTCCGGCCTGCAGACGATCGCCGAGATCCTCGGGATCACCGCCCAGCACGAGCGCATGAAGAACGACTGGCGCCTGCAGCGCGACCTCGCCGAGATCGACGCCCAGCAGATCAGCGCCCAGATCCTCGGCGCCGAGCTCCAGATCGCCGCCGCCCGCCAGCAGATCGCCATCACCGAGCGGCAGCGGGCCCACAACGAGTCGGTCGCGACCTTCTACCGCAGCAAGTTCACCAGCAAGGAGCTCTACCAGTGGCTCGCGGGTCGCCTCTCGACGATCCACCGCCAGACCTACCAGCTCGCCCTCGAGCTCGCCCGCGCCGCCGAGCGCGCCTACCAGTTCGAGCGCGGCCGGCCCGAGCGCGAGGTCAGCTTCATCCGCGGCCAGTACTGGGACGACCAGCGCCAGGGCCTCAGCGCCGCCGCGGCGCTCGGCCTCGACCTCGCGCGCATGCAGTCCGCCTTCTTCGCCACCGACGAGCGGCGCTTCGAGATCAGCCGCACGATCTCTCTCCTCGCGCTCGACCCCGTGGCCTTCCTCCGCCTCAAGGCCGAGGGCGCCTGCGAGTTCGACCTCGGCGAGGCGCTCTTCGACCGCGACTTCCCCGGCCACTACGCCCGCCAGATCAAGTCCCTCGCCGTCACCTTCGACGCCGGCGAGGGCGTCTTCCCCAACGCGGTCCTCACCCAGCTCAGCAGCCGCGTCGTCATGGAGCCCGACCCCAAGGCCGTCGCCTTCCTGCTCGAGCCCAAGGAGACCCCGCCGCTGACGATCCGCAACAACTGGCGCGTCCTCCAGCAGGCCGCGCTGAGCCGGCCCGACGACGGTGAGAAGAACAACGGCGTCTTCTCCCGCTTCGACACCGAGCGCTACCTCCCCTTCGAGGGCACCGGCGCCGTCTCGAGCTGGCGCCTCGAGCTCGGCGGCGGCGTCGACCCGCGGCAGATCGCCGACGTCAGCCTCGAGGTCAAGTACAGCGCGCGCCAGGGCGGTGCCGCCTTCGCCAGCGCCGTGCGCGGCCTCCTCAAGCCCGAGGACGCCGTCCGCGGCTTCGACCTCGCGCGCGAGTTCCCCGACGAGTGGGGCGCCTTCGTCTCCGGCGAGGAGGATCGCCTCGTCCTCACCCTCCGCCCCGCGCACTTCCCCGGCATGGCCAGCGGCCGGATCGCCGCGATCTACGCCCGCTACGAGGGCCCGCCGTCCGGCTCGGTCAGCTTCACGCTCGAGGGCCCCGAGCCCCTGCCCCTCCCCGACGGCAAGACCGTCGACGCGACCGGCCTCTCGATCCGCGCCGCCGGCACGACCCTCACCCTGCGCGTCCAGGGTGAGCGCGGCGCGCTCGCCAACGCCTACCTCCTCTTCAACTACAAGTCGGGGGGCCGCTGATGCCGCCGCCCAAGACCACGCAGCCCAGGCCCAGCCCGAAGAAGCCCGCGCCGCCCACGCCCAAGCCCAAGCCCACGGGGGTCCCGCGGGCCGCCTCGCGGCCCGTCCGCCCCGCGTCCGTCCCCGCCGAGCCCGTCCCCGCCGAGCCCGAACCGGCCCCTGCCTCGACCCCGGCCCCGGCCCCCACGTCGTCCGCCGCGTCGTCGACCGCCGCCTCACGCGCCAGGGCGCGGCTCAAACCGGTCCTCAAGAAACCCCTCGAGACCAAGGTCAGCTCGCGGCGGCTGGTCACG
>CAZMML010000018.1:0-15482 GCA_964567335.1 uncultured Nannocystis sp.
TGAGCGAGGTATTCGGTGCGGCGTGCCTCGCTCGCGGCGCGGCCACGCTGAAGCGCAGCTGCTCGCCGCAGCTCCCGAGCCGCGCGCGATGAAAGAGCGCGGCCCGCCCGACGCCCCCCGCGGTGAGCTCGCGCGCCGGAAGGATCTGCGTGGTCCCGCAGCGGACCTGTGCGACCGCCTCGAAGAGGCCAGGCGCGAGCTCGCGGACGAGGCCCCGCGACCCAGCGAGGCCGCCGGGCGCGAGCAAGACGGATCGCAGGGGCCTCGCGGCGGGCGTGCGCGCAGGACGGACTATCATGGTGCGGGGACGGGCGATTGTGTGGGTCATGCCGAGGAGAGGTCGTGCGCCGCGGGCCTCCTTTTGCGCGGCGCACAAAAAAATCTCTCCTGCCTCCTGACCGGGCTATCCTTGGGGGGTGCGCCGCGAGATCAGGTTCGCCCTCTGCCTCGTCGGGCTGCCCGGGTGCGCCGGGGAGCTCACCGCGGTCGTGGCGGTGACCTTCAGCATGCTCTTCGGCGCGTGGCTCGTCGGCCGCGACCGCCAGCGGCGGGCGCTGCTCGAGGCCGAGTCCCTGCGGCGAGCGATCGCCACGGGCAGGCACCGACAGATCGAGCAGCACCTCCGCCGCGAGCTCGCGTTGGCGGCCGCCGGGGAGGCGGTGAGCGTCGAGCGCCAGTGGCTCGCGCGGGCGCAGCTCGGGGGCCTCTTGGTCGCGGAGTGGCGCCTGGCGGAGGCGCGCGAGCTCTATGGCGAGGAAACGACCCGCCTCTCGCCGCACCTCCAAACGCTCGCGGCCTTCGGTCGTCACGAGATCGCATGCCTCACCGAGGAGGGCTCCGCAGAGCGGCTCGCGCAGATCCGCGGAGACCGCGACGCCTGCCTCGAGCACGTGCCGCTGCCCTACCAGGCGACCGTGGCGCAGGCCTGGAGCGCGCTCGAGGGGCTCTGCCTCGCGCGCATGGGTCGCGCCCGTGAAGCCGCGCCCCTGCTCGAGTATGGACTCGAGTCGCTCGGGTACAGCCCGGCGCGCGTCGTCTACCTGTTCCACCTGGGCCAGGCCCTCGAGCAGATCGGCGACCTCCGCGCCGCGCTGTCTCGCTATGAGGAGGCGATGCAGGCCTTCCCCGGGACCCGCCTGGCGAGCGAAGCGCGCGCCCGTTGCCTCGCGCTCGGCGCGGACGGCCGCGACGAGCTCTTCCGACGGATGCTGCCGGAGTCGCCGGCGCCCTCGCTGATCGGCTCGACGGAGCAGGCGAGTTGACCCAGCACGCGACGCGCGCAGGTTGTAGAGGCGGCCGCGACTCCTGCTAGAGTTGGGAGTCGTGAGCAGGCGCCGGAGCATGCTGCAGAGGGCGACAGAGACCGTGAGCCACGGTCTCGGGTATGCGCGACACCTGCTCCGCGGCAACCGAGTCGCGGGTGACATGTCCTGGGTCGAACCTGGGAGCCGGCCCGTCGTGCTCGTCCACGGCTTCCTCGGCACTCGGGGGACGATGCTCCCGCTGACGCGCCGGCTGCAGGCGGACGGCAAGGTCGTCTTCAGCTACCACCACGGGATGCTCCAGCTCGGCTCGCTCAGCCGTTCAGCCGAAGAGTTGGCGGAGAAGCTGCGCGGCCTGACGGAGAGCCTCGAGATCGACCGCGTCGACGTCGTCGGGTTCAGCATGGGCGGGCTCGTGGCGCTGCACGCCGTGAAGTTCCTGCAGGCGAGCCGCCACGTGCGGCGGCTTGCGTTGATGGGTACGCCCCTGGGAGGGACCTGGATGTCGGTCCTCGGGATGGCGACCGTCGGGCTCGTAAGCGCGTCGGTCTGGCAGGTGCGCCCCTACAGCCGCTTCATCACGGAGCTCCGCGCGGCGCCCCTCCCTCTGGGCGTGCGCTTGCGCCAGATCCACGCCGACGACGACGCGCTCTGCCCCGACCCAGGGCCGATCGAGGGCGTCGACCGAGAGCGCGACTACATCGTCCTCCCGGGCGGCCATTCGTCGCTGGTGATCGCGCAGTCCTTCTATGCCGCCGTCCGCGAGTTCCTCGACGAGCCCGAGGCCCACGAGCACGCGGCGGCCCGCTGACGGGAGCGAGCTGTCCCAAAAGTCAGAGTGTCCCCCCTGACGGCCGGCCCTCGGGCCGCGCTCGCAGCCCGCGCGGGCGCCCGCGCGCGGCGACGACGTGTCGTAAAGGTCATGTCCAGCAGCCCTGGCCGCGTGCGTCTCCGCGCGTCGCCGCCGGAGCGAGGTTTTGCCGCCCGGCGCACGATCCGCGTATAGTAGGCCGATGCGTCGCACCGTCGCTGTGTCCGCCTGCGCACTCGCCCTGCTCCCCTTCGCCTTGGCCCCACAGAGCGCCCTGGCCAGTCCCTACGCCCGCGCGGGAGTGTGGGCGCAGGCTGCGACGCAGCCGAACCCGAACGACCCGATGCTCAAGCCGACGAGCTCGAAGGCGCCGAAGAGCAAGGACCTCGAGATGCCGGAGAAGCCCGAGCCCGAGCCCGAGAAGGCGCCCGAGCCGACGCCCGAGCCCGAGCCGCCGCCCCCCGAACCCGAGAAGCCGCAGTGGACCCGCCACGGCTTCGGTATCCGTGGAGGCATCTCGGTGATCCCGACGTGGGTCGTCGGAGACCGGGTGCAGAGCCTCACCAACGCGCTCTGCCGCGGGAACTCGATCCCCGGGGGCAAGTTCGGCGAGGGCCTCACCCGGGTCGAAGGGTGCAACTTCTACATCGGCGCCGAGTACATCTACCGGTACTCCAAGAACTTCGACATCGTGCCCGCCGTCGGCTACCAGCGGCTCAAGGCGCCGGACGGCCTGTGGCTCGACGACAGCGAGAAGAACCCCGACGGCACGCCGAACCTGGACGCGGCCGACTACACGCAGGTCGACTTCAGCTTCGTGTTCCTTCAGGTCGACTTCATCGGCCGTGGGACGATCGTCGAGACGAAGGACTTCGCGTTCCAGCTCGGCGGCGGCGGCGGCCTCGGCCTCGGCATCATCGCCGGCAAGGGCCTCTACCAGACCCCGCTCGGCAGCCCGGCGCTCGGCTCGACCGACGGCACCCAGAACATGACCTGCAACTCGATCGCGGACTTCAACGACTTCAACAAGTGCACGCCGCACTGGTCGCCGGACCCGGACAAGCCGGAGAACACCTCGCCGGCGCCGGGCTCGCTTCAGCTCGACGACATGGGCCCGAACCCCGACCGCTTCGCCAAGTGCACCAAGGATACGTGCAACCTGGGCGACCTGAACCTGCTCGGGCGCGAGAAGGGCATCAACCTCCCGGTGATCCCGGTCATCAACCTGATCCTGACGATGCGCTTCCTGATCAAGGACACCTTCGGGATCAACATCAACGGCGGCTGGAACACCGGCTTCTACTTCGGCGGCAGCCTCCAGTACTTCTTCGGGAAGAAGTGAAGCGCTACGCAAGGGCGTAGCGCACCCGCCAGACCCGCTGCTCGCGGCGCAGCGTGGTCTGTTCGCGCCGGCTCGCCACCTCGAAGGGGTTGTCACGCCAGAAGGACCACGGCCCGGCGAGGTTCTCCAGCCCGAGCGACGCGAGGTTCGGATCTTCGACCGTCGCCATGATCTCGAGCGCGATCTCGAAGACGTCGCTGGCCGCATGGAACTCGCCGCCCGGCCGGAGCTGCCGCGCGAGGATCTCGACGAGCGAGGGCTCGATGACGCGGCGCTTGTGGTGCCGCTCCTTGAACCACGGGTCGGGGAAGAGGAGGTGGAAGCGATCGACGCTCGCGGGGTCGAAGACCCGCTCCATGTCGACGTTGAGGTTGACGTAGCCGAAGGAGAGGTTGGTCAGACCCTCCTGTCGGGCGCGCCCGCGGTTGCGCGCCAGGCAGGGCTCGCGGATGTCGAGCCCGACGACCCAGGTGTCGGGGCGAGCGGCGGCCAGCGCGAAGCAGAACTCGGCGTCAGCGCACCCGAGCTCCACCTCGACGGGGCATCCGGGAGGGAGGTGGTCCGGTCGCGTCGCCGAAGCGGCCCGCGGCGTGAGGAAGTGGGCGCTCAGCGGGTTGACATGCTGGCGGATCTTCCGCATGACCGAGGAGCTGCGGGGCTTATGCCTTGGGGATCTTCGCGGCGTCGGCGATGAAGCGCGCGAGGCCGACGTCGGTCAGCGGGTGCTTGATGAGCTGGTGGATCACCTTGAGCGGCACGGTCGCCACGTGCGCGCCGATCCGGATCGCCTCGAGGACGTGGAGCGGCGAGCGGACCGACGCGACCAGCACCTCGGTCTTGAAGCCGTAGTTGGCGTACGCCTCCACGATCTGTGCGACCAGCTCCATGCCCTCGTGGCCGACGTCGTCGAGGCGGCCGACGAAGGGCGAGATGTACGTCGCGCCCGCCTTGGCGGCCAGCACCGCCTGGATCGGCGAGAAGCAGAGCGTGACGTTGGTGCGGATGCCCTCGTCGGTCAGGGTCTTGACGAGGCGGAGCCCGTCGGCGATGAGCGGCACCTTGACCACGATGTTGGGGGCGATCTTCGCCAGCGCGTGGGCCTCCTCGAGCATCGCCGCGTAGGTCGTCGAGAGCACCTCGCCGCTGACGGGGCCCGGGACGATGCTGCAGATCTCCGTCAGCACCGAGCGCATGTCGCGGCCAGTCGCCGCGACGAGGCTGGGGTTGGTGGTCACGCCGTCGAGGAGGCCCATCGCAGCCGCCTCGCGGATCTCCGCAACATCCGCCGTGTCAATGAAGAGCTTCACCGGGGCCCCATAGCACAGGGGCCGGCGCGCTTGTCAACGCCGCGAGGGCGCACTAGCCTGCGGCCTCGATGCCACGCCTCGGGCTGATCCTGCAAGACGAGCACGGACTCCGCGCGGCGCGAGCCGACGACCCGGTCGAGCTCGTGCTCCTGCGTTCGACGCTCTTCAATCCGCCGCGCGCCGCGGCCGCGCGCAACGTCGCGGAGCACGTCCGCGCCGCGCATCCTCGGGCGGCGATCGTGCCCTACGCTTGGCACCTGGTGACCCACGCGGCCAGCGACGGCCTGCGCGAGGTCGGTACGCGCGCCCTCCCTGGTGAGGCCCGCAACTTCGGGCACCTCCAGGACACCCCCGAGACCCAAAGCGCGTGGGAGGTCTCCCTGCGCTGCGCGCAGGAGATGGGCTCGACGCAGGTCGCGCTGCGCACCCCCGCCAGCTTCACGCCGGGTTCGATCCACCAGGCGCGGCTCGCCGCCTTCGTCGAGGCCCGGCGAGCCGAGGGGCTCGGTGTGGTCTGGGAGTTCGACGGCCTCTGGGAGTCGGACGCGACGCAAGCGCTCGCCCGCAAGCTGGACCTGCAGACGATCGTGCCCGCGTTCGAGGGGACGGGGCGCCCGATCGCACAGAGCTATGAACGCCGCTGGCTGCGTATCGACAGCGCCGGGCCCACGGAACGCCTACGGGCCGCGCTCGCGGAGGGGCTGATCGCGGCGCTCCAGGCACGCGACGCCTGGGAGGGCGTGACGATTCTCTTCTCAGGTCCACGAGCACACGCCAACCTGCGCGTATTCGCGCGTCTCAGCGATGCTGACGATCTCGAGTAGGACCCCTTAAACGGCGAAAACCGCCGAGGCTGGAAGGCCCACGGCGATCTTCGCGACAGGCAGAGAGATTAAGCAGCGGCAGCGCGCTTGCTGGCCTTCTTGCCCGCCTTCTTGCCCGCCTTCTTGGCACCGGCCTTCGCGGTCTTCTTCGCGCCGGTCTTCTTGGCGGTCTTCTTCGCGGCCTTCTTGCCCGCCTTCTTGGCGGCCTTCTTGCCGGTCTTCTTGGCGGCCTTCTTGCCAGCCTTCTTGCCGGCCTTCTTGGCGCCGGCCTTTGCAGCCTTCTTGGCGCCAGTCTTCTTGGCGGCCTTCTTGCCCGCCTTCTTCTTGGCGGTCTTGCGCTTCGAGGTCTTCTTGCCCTCCTCGGGCGCGTTCTCTTGAGCCTGGTTGGATTCGAGCACCATGTGTGGTCCCTCCTTCAGGGGCAACGTGCTCAAACGCTACCTGTAAAGAGTATGTACTGTCAACGCCAATTAACATCTTTTTTACTCAATTATAGGAAGGTGAACGATCTTTGTAGGACGCTTAGGCGGGCGGATGAATGCTCCACGCCAAATGCGTGATTTTTATCTCCCTTCAGAAGGGAGCTTTCTCTGAACTTGGCGTGCGTGCCGCCATAAAACACGAGCACGCATGCTCACGATCGATTGGACTTCCCACGAACCGGAGACCGCAGGCAGCACGCTTGCCCTGGCAATCCCTAGTGCAAGATGCGCGGAGATCCTCGAGCGACGCTTTGGTCCCGAGCTGGCCCGAGCGGCCGAATCTGCGCGGTTTGCGGGCAAGGCGGGCGAGAAGTTCGGCTTTGTTCGGGAGCGGGGCGGGGCGATCGAGCACGTGTCCCTTCACGGGGTTGGGGACGGCCTACAGAGGGCATCGGCGATCCGCGCGCTCGCGCACGACGCGGTCCGCGTCTGCGCGGCGGGAGGGAGAGAGCGCGTCGTGCTCGACCTCCGGGAGGTCGGCGAGGTCGAGGACCCGCTCCGCTTCAGCGAGCTGGTCGCTCAGGGGCTCGAGCTCGGCACGTACCGCTACGAACGCTACCTCGGCGAAGAGAAGCGGGCGAAGACCCGGGTGCAGCGGGCCACGATCGTGTCCGCGGTCGGCGGCGAGGGGGTCGCGCGCGGGCAGGTCGTCGCCACTTGTGTCGCGCGCGCGCGAGATCTGTCCAATGGGCCAGCCAATCTCGTGACGCCCACCTTCCTCGCGGAGTTCGCCCGCGAGATCGCGGCGGCGCTCCCCGATCGGGTCACCTGCACGATCCTGGAGCGCGCGGAGTGTGAGGCGCAGAAGATGGGGTGCTACCTGGCCGTCGCCCGCGGCAGCGCGGAGCCGCCGAAGTTCATCCACCTGCGTTACACCCCCGCCGGCGCGAGCAAGGGCCGCGTGTGCCTCGTCGGCAAGGGCGTCACCTTCGACTCGGGCGGGCTCTCGCTCAAGCCGAGCGACGCGATGATGGGGATGAAGATGGACATGGGAGGCGCCGCCGCGGTGCTCTGCGCGCTCGAGGGAGCCGCGCGCCTGGGTGTGCCGTGGGAGGTCCACGCGATCGTGGCCGCGACCGAGAACATGATCGGGGGCGACGCGTACCGTCTCGGCGACGTCCTGGTGGCCAGCAACGGGAAGACGATCGAGATCGACAACACCGACGCGGAGGGACGACTTACCCTCGCGGACGCGCTGGTCTACGCGGGCAAGCTGCAGCCGACCTACCTCCTAGACTTCGCGACGTTGACGGGCGCCTGCATCGTCGCGCTCGGCCCGCACATCGCCGGGGTGATGTCGAAGGACGACGAGCTCGTCGACCTGTGGATCCGCGCTGGCGAACGCGTCGGCGAGGAGATGTGGCGCCTGCCGCTCCCCGACGCGCTGAAGGATCAGCTCAAGAGCCCGATCGCCGACATGCGCAACACGGGCGACCGCGCTGGCGGGGCGATCACCGCCGGCCTCTTCCTGTCCGAGTTCACCGCGGGCCAGCGGTGGATCCACGTCGACATCGCCGGACCCGCGATGATCAAGAAGCCCTTCGGCGTGTGCGACGAGGGCGGCTCCGGCTTCCCGGTGGCGACGATCCTCGAGTTCCTCGGGCGGGCCTAGTTCAGGAACTTCACCTCGGTGATGACGCCGTTCTCGACGGCGACCTCGACCTCGCTCGAGGTCCCGTCGCACTCGAGGTTGCTGGTCACGTAACGACCGACGCGCGGGCCGCTCGTGCAGCGGATGAAGGTGTGGAAGCTGATGCTCCGCGACTGTCCCTTGCTCTCTTGGCTGTCGGCGGGACGGCCCCACGCCATGAACGCGGTGAATTCCTTGTAGCCGGGCTTGACCTCGCCGCGCTTGGCAGCCTCGCGCTCCTCGGGCGGCAGCTCCATCCACTTGGCCCAGAGGCCTTTCTGCTCGAGGAAGGGCTGGCGCTGGGTCTCGTCGAGCTTGAGGAACTTGGTCCGATCCTCCTGAGTCGGCAGCGTGTAGTAAAATTGTCGGTCCGGAGAGGGCAATCTGTCCGGGGTCGTGGCGCACGCCAGCAGACCAAACGTGAGGCAAAGGACGCCCTGGCGAGCGAAGGGGGGACGAAGCATGGAGCGCATCATAGGAAAGCGGCCGAGGGGTTCAAGATTGAGACGCGGACGACGGTCGTACATGCAAGACTGTGATGATCCGCATGTTTCTCGCAGGGTCGCGCGCTCCAGGAGTTTGAAAAAATTGCGCTGATTTGCTAATATTTCTCAGCTTTTGGGCGGGCTCAGGCCGTCGTGAAGGCCCTTCATGAGCGATTTTAACATCGGGGACAAGGCTGTCTATCCAGGCCACGGCGTCGCGGAAGTGATGGGCGTCGAGCGGCGAGAGATCGCCGGGTCTGCGATCGAATTCTATGTTCTGCGGGTCCTCGAGAACGACATGAAGGTCATGGTGCCGAAGAAGAACGCCTCGGCGGTCGGCTTGCGGCAGATCGTGGACAAACAGCAGGTTGAAGAGGTGTACGAGGTTCTGACGCGGCGCGGAGACCGGATCTCCACGGCGACCTGGAACCGGCGTTACCGGGAGTACATGGAGAAGATCAAGACCGGCTCACTCCCGGAGATCGCGAGCGTCCTGCGCGACCTTTGCATCCTGCGGGGCGATAAAGATCTCTCCTTCGGCGAGCGCAAGATGCTCGACACAGCGCGCACCTTGCTCGTGCAGGAGCTCGCGCTGGCCAAGGGTGTGCGCGACCACGACGTCGTCCGCGAGCTCGACGAGATGTTCCCGATGCACGCCTAGATGTCGGCGGTGCGCATGAACATCGGCTGAGCGATCAGCCACAGGCTGAGCATGCTCATGGCGATCATGCCGACCATCATGACCAGGTGGACGCGCAGCGCGGCGCCGCGGTCGTCGGCGTAGATCCGGTTCGCCTCCCGCTGGGCGACGTAGATGCCGTAGATGTGGCCGATCACGACGAGGCCGACCTGGAGGTACCAGATCGTCTCGGGGGACCAGAGCGCGGTGAGGGGCGCGCGGGCCGTGCCGAAGAAGTCGTGGCCCCACCCGAGCGGGTCGCTGATCAGGCGCCGCAGCTTGGACCACTCCCAGAACACGTGCACCGCGTTGTGGGCGAGGTGATAGAAGAGCGCGATCGGCAGCAGCGTGTAGCTGAACTTGATGAAGAGCTTGCGCGTGGTGATGTCGCGCCGCCCGCTCGCCACCCGCATCAGCCAGCAGAGGCCGGCGTAGATCAGGCCGGGCCCGACGATGCACGCGAGCATCATCAACGTGAAGGTCATCATGCCGCCGGCGCTGCCGCCGAAGCCCAGGACGTCGGCGCCGAGCCACGCGACCTGGGTGTCGATGAGGGTCGCGCGGAGGCTGTTCTCCCACTCCATCCACAAGGGGATCATCGCCGCGCCGTGGAAGGCGCTGACGATGAAGACCAGCAGCGCCATGTAAGCCTCGTCCGCGCGCGAGCGGTGCGAGTAGAGCACGTCCGCACCGCTCGAGCGGAGGTTGAGGGCGATGTTGTCGTGGGGGCAGCTCTTCACGCACTCGGTGCAGAGCGTGCAGTACTGGTTCTCGTTCATCGCCCCCATGAACTCGTGGGTCGGGCAGGGATAGCCGCGCTCGCTGCCGCGGAAGCACTCCTTGGTCGCGCAGGTCCTACAGACCTCGCCGTCTCGGCGGCGCAGCTCGACCATCCCCATCATCGCGTACTGGCCTGAGACGCGGCCGACGAAGCACACGTAGCGGCACATCGCCTTGCGCTCATAGACGAGGAGGAGCGCGAGGCTCAGCCCGATCATGAAGAGCCCCAACACCGACGTGAGCCAGGGCCGGTTCGCGGCGTCGAAGATGATCTCGAGCCAGGTGACGAGGGCGAAGAGGATGATCGCGGGCCACATCCACAGGCGGAAGCGCGGGTACTTCTTCCCGAGGGACGCCACCGCGCGCACGCGGGTCAGGCTGCGCCGCATGAGCCAGTCCGGGATCGCGGTCCACGGGCACATGAAGCACCACAGGTTCCCGAAGAGGAGGACCATGAAGATGAGCCCGATCCACCAGATGTTCCAGGTCAGCACCGGCGCGAGGTTGCGTCCCGGCTCCTGCGAGCCGATGAGGCCGATGACGATCACGGCGACGAAGGAGATCGCGACCGGGAGCTGCACCGCGGGCTGAAACCACCGGCTCTTCATGGCCCGCCCGAGCCAGGTCTTCGTCAGCTCGAAGCGCCAGTACATACGCGGCGCCCGGCGATCGCGCGTGCCGTGGCGCTCAAAGAGGGTGAAGGAGAGGAGGAGGATGAGGACGACCCCGGCGAAGAAAGCCTCGTTGGGGATCCCGGGCATCAGATGGACGTAGGCCTTCTTCTCGACGGTCTTGACGTCATCGAAGGCGTGGGGGTCGAAGAACCCGCCCGCGGCGATCTCCTGCTGCTGCGCTGCCGGGAGGCCGCCGTCCGCGTCGGCCTTGCCCTCTTGCAGCACCAGCGCGCCGCTGCTGGTGCGCTTGCGACCGAAGCGGTCCTCGGTGACGCCGTCCTTGGTCGTGATGTCCTCGACCGGCGGGCGCGGCGGCGTGATGTCCACGACCGGCGGACGCGGCGGCGTGATGTCCTCGACCGGCGGACGCGGCGGCGTCTGGAGCGCGGAGTGGACGAGCATCACGGCGCCTTGCGTGTCACTGGCGCGCACGCGGGCGCTGACGATCCATACGAGGGTGAGGGTCCCGAGGGCGAGCGCGAAGGCGCGGGCGAAGCGACCGCCGCGGAGCAGCGCCAGCGGATCTTCCGCCGGCGCCTCGTCGCGGACGACCGGGAGCCGCAAGCGGCGCATCACGGTCCCCCCAGTTCGGCGACCAAGAGGACGTTCGGGGCCCGGACCCAGGTCCTCGGGTCGCCGCTCTTGTAGGACTCTTGGGACAGGTCCTTGAGGTCGCTGGCGGCCGCGGCGCAGTCGTCAAGGGACTCGAGATCGAGCGCCGCCCATAGCACCTGGCCCTCACCGGTCGAGAGCTCCGGGTTGTTCGCGGGCCCGGCCCCGATCGCCAGGTGTGAGCGCGTGGCGTCGAGCGCGAGGGCCCAGGGAGCGTTATCGGCGGCGTTGAGGGCGTCGAGGCCGCTGAGTCGGCCGCAGATCGCCGGGGTCGCGCCGCCGCGGATGATCACGACTCCGGGGTCCGGGATCCCGCTCGCGGCGAGCCAGACGGGCGTCGCGCCAGAGCGCGCGAGGACCGGCTGGCGGAGCGTCCGCACCATCGCCAGGTCGGGCGGGAGGTCGGTCCCCGGCGCGCCGGCAGGCAGGCAGTCGCCCGAGATGCTCCACACCCGGGGGGCGCCGGTGAGCTGCGACTGAACCGCGAGCATCCCCCCCGCGCCGTCGGCGGCGACGAACTGGGTCGTCCACTCGCCACCGAGGTTCAGGCTGCACGCGCTGGCCTGGGTCGCCGCTTGCCCGGGAGAGAGGGCGCCGATCTCGGCGGGGAGCGTGATGACGGCGACCGACTCGCTGCCGTCGCACGCGAGGGCCACGCGCGAGACGTCTCCGTTCAAGGGCTCGAGGTGCCAGCCGCCGAGGCAAGGGGCGGGGTCGAGGTCGCCGAGGCTGAAGGCGCCGATCTCGGCGGAGGTTGGGTCGATGACGAGGAGCTCGCTCGGGGTCGGCCAGTCAGCGGCGCGGAGGTCGTTGGCGAACACCCCGACGAGGAGTCGGCCGCTGGGATGGGGCACGACGAAGATCGCCTCCCGGCGATCGAGCGGGATGTCCAGGACGTCGGCCTTGAAGCCGCCGCCCGAGAAGTACGCGCTCTCCTCGAACACGCCGCCCGCGGCGAGCCCGTCGAAGCCAGCGCGCGGGAAGCCGACGAGCGAGCCCTTGTCGATGTTGGGGTAGTGGCCGACCGCGACCCAGAGGTGGGTGGAGTTGAGCGCGAGCCCGTATGGCTCATCGAGCAGGTTGCCCATGGTCTGGGCGCCTGTCGGATCGGGCTTGAGGTCGAGGCCGATTCGGCCGCGGAGGTATGGATCCGCGCTCACGTCGAACACGTCGACGCGGTCATCCAGCGTCTGGCTGACCACGAGGATCATGCAGGGCGGCGACGCGCAGGCGAAGAGACCCTCGCCGCCCCCGTCGGTCGGGTCCGCGGTCGAGCTCGCCGAGCCGGTCTCGGTGCCGGTCTCGGTGGTGCTCGGGTTGTCGGGCAGGCACGCGCCGAGGACGACGAGCGCGAGCGGGAGGCGGAGCCGGCGGAGCGCCATGACGACGGCACGCTAGCACAGCCGCTAGCGCCGGCCGAGCGCGACCTTCATCAGGAGCAGCGCTTCCCGGGCGGCGTTGCCGACGAGCTGGCTCTCGTCCGGCTCGGTGGCGACGGGGGTCAGGCCTTCGCGGCCCATCAAGAAGTTCGAACCGAGGTCTCGCCCGCGGAGCTGTCCGAGGAAGTCGTCCTGGGTGAGCGCGACGTTGCCGCGGTAGTCGTAGACCTTGATCCGGTTGATCTTACCCTCGGCGTTGACCCCGACGCCGACCTCGAGGGTCAGGATCCCGCCGTCGAGGATCTTGGGCTTGGTCCGCGGGTCGATGAAGATCGCAACACCGAGGAAGTTCGCCTGGACGTCCGAGGCGATGAAGAACTCGGGGAGCTTGTCCTCGGGGTAGAGCTCGAAGCCGAGTTCGGCCTCGAGGAGCTTCACCTCGTCGTCCGAGTACTGATAGCGCTTGATCCGCCAGCCGTTCGGGTCCGCGTCGGGGAAGAGCTTCATCAAGTTCCGGTGGGTGACCTCCCAACTCCCCCACTTCGCCAGGTGCGCCTCGGACTCGCGCGGCGCGAGCGAGAGACAGAAGAGCGCGCCCAGGCAGGCTTTGGCGGCGAAGCGGAGCAAGCGGGTCATGGGAACTCCACGGCAGGATCTTTCAGGAGAGCAAAGCGGGTGCGCGGTAGGACGTCAAGCCCGCGAGAAGCTTCAACGCCGCGCGCGGAGCGCGTGCGCGCTCACACGCGACCGGCCGGAGCGCTCTAGAAGTCGGCGACGGCCTGCAACGCGAAGCTGTCGTTGTAGACCTGGTTCGCGCGACCGCCGTCCTCGCGCATGAAGGTGTACTCACCCTTGAGGGTGAAGCGGGGGAGCACCGGGAACCGGAGCCCCACGACGTGACCCTGGAGGGCCTCGTCGTAGCGGTAGCTGTCTGAAAAGTCAGAGGGGATGGGGACGCCAGCGCGACGGCCGGGGACGGCGAGGTCGGGGTCCGCGTGGTCGAAGCGGTACTGAAGGATCAGGCCGGGGAGGCGGCTCTTCTTGCGCCGCCAGAGCGGCTGCGCGATCTGAGCGTAGCCGCCGAGCATGTGACGATCCGTGAGCACCGGGTTGGCCGGGTCGATCGGCGCCGCGGCGGAGTCGACGCCGTAGACCACCTCCGCGCGGAGGTGCGGCAGGGGGTAGCTGCTGCTGACGATCTCGTCGAGGTTGAGATCGAAGTGCGCGCCGGCCCGCCACGTCGGCGCCTGGGCGCGATCGGGGTAGGACTTGCCCTGGAAGTTGATCAGCGCCGCCGTGATATCGGGGTGTCGGCCCCAGACGACGGATCCGCCGAAGTTCAGGGCAGGGAGCGGACGGATCTGCAGGCGGGCGACGACGGACTTGTTGCCGTTGTTGTCCGGGGTGATGCCGAGGACGAAGCCGTCGGCGCGCGGGACCTCGAGGTTGCGAAGACGACGCTCGCAGGTCTCATCGACCTTGCCGACGGCCTGGTATCGGTAGAGGAGGTCGGCGGTGCGGGTCTGGGTGCAGGCGTCGCCGTTGATCACGCCGACATCGATCTCGAGCGGACGGACCGGACGCGCGTCGCCGAAGGTCGGCTTCCACTTGATCATCGCGCCGACGTCGATCCACGACCCGGGGTAGACGCGGCCGATGCTCATCGCCAGCGGGCGCGTGACCCACCACCGGACCGGAGCGTCGTGCTCCTCGTCCTCAAGGCCGAAGGGGACGATGAAGACGCCGCCCGTGATCTTGAAGCCTTCGCTGAGCCAGCGGCGCGCGCGCTCCTTGGCCCAGGCGAAGGGGTTGATCTCGAGGACGGCGGCCTCCATGAGGACGACCGGGGCGTAGGTCGGCGCGACGTCGGCGGCGCCCGCGTAGGCGCGAGGGATCGAGATGAACTCGAAGGCGACCCGGGCGTAGATGACGTCGCTGTAGACGGGGGCGCCGACGTAGAGGTTGGCGGCGCCCCCGCCGAAGTAGGGGAGGGTCTTGAGGCGATCGAAGGTCCCGGTGTCCGGGTTGCGCATCGAGGTGTCAGTGCGCTCGGCGACGACGAAGTTGAAGCCGAGGTAGCCGCGGACCTGGAGGCTTCCGCCGCTGGGTCCGGAGTCATTCAGCTTGCCCGGATCGAAGAAGCCGGCCCCGCCGCCGCTGATCGGCTTGCGGTCCTTGGGGCCGCCGAAGACGATCGGCGGCCCGGAGCCCTTCGTCGGGGCGCCGCGCGGCGGGAGATCCTCGATCGGTGGCATCGGCGGCGCGACTGGACCCTCGCTCGGCCGCGCGGGCGTGATGTCCTCGGCGGGAGGCATGGGCGGCGCGCGCGTCACGTCGCCGGCAAAGAAGCCGCCAGCGCCCTTGTCTGCGCCGGACGGCGCGGCGCTCGGCGCCTCGACGGCGAGCGGAACATCCGGGGCTCGCGCGGCGGCGGCCGTCTCGGCCGGAGCTGGCTCCGCGGCCGGCGCCTGCTGCACGAGGAGCGCGCTCAGGGCGACGAGGGAGGTGGCGAGCATGGGCCGGCGCGACTTTACCGCAAGGCCCAGCACCTGTGGTACGCAGGTGCTGTGCTGCGCCCCGGTCTACTCTCGATGGTCATCGTCGCCGGCTGTGGAGGCAAGGCTGCTCCGACGAGCAAGGACGCCTCGGTGGTCGAACCCTACATCCTGATCCAGGAGACGCTCGCGCGCGACAGCCTGGACAAGCTCCCGGAGCTCTCGGCCCGGGTCGTCGTGGCGGCCGACGCGCTCTCGCAGGCCCCGGGCGTCGGGGACATCACGGCGGGAGCGGGTCGGGTGGCGGCACAGGACATCGACACGGCGCGAGCCGGGTTCCAGAAGATGAGCGGCGGCCTCATCACCTACCTGAAGGCGAACCCCGACCGACGCGCGGGCTACGAGGTCGTCTTCTGCCCGATGGCCTTCAACAACAAGGGGGCGTACTGGGTGCAGAAGAGCGGGGAGATCGTCAACCCGTACCACGGGATGATGATGCTCCACTGCGGCGACAAGGTGCCGTGGGAGAAGGCGCCGGGGTGAGAGGCCCTCGCCTCAGATGTCGAGGTTGCGCGCGTTGAGGGCGTTCTCGGTGATGAAGTCGCGGCGCGGCTCGACGTTGTCGCCCATCAAGATCGTGAAGACGCTGTCGGCGTCGATCTTGTCGCCGACGTTGACCTTGAGCAAGGCGCGGCGCGTCTTGTCCATGGTCGTCTCCCA
>CAZMML010000019.1:0-15377 GCA_964567335.1 uncultured Nannocystis sp.
TTCCTGTCTCTTGGAGCAGCCACGCTCTTCCTCGCCGACCTCCTCTACCTGCAGGTCCTCGGCGCGATCGTCCCCGCGCGCGGCCTCATCGGTGTCCACCAGCTCAGCGACATCGGCGCCAGCGTCCGCGCCCTCCTCCGCCCCGAGTACGCCTGGCTCGCCGCCTACCCGCTCGCCGGACTCGCCCTCGCCCTCGCCTGGCCCGCGCCCCCGCGCGACGGCGGCCCCCCGCCGCGCCTCGGCAGTCGCGTCCACCGCCTCGCCCTCGCCCTCGGCGCCCTCGCCTGCCTCCCGATCACCTGCGCCCTCCACGGCGCGATGACCGGCATCCTCGGCGCCCGCGTCTTCTCCGAGCAGCACAACGTCGGCCGCTTCGGCGTGGTCGGGGCGCACCTCTTCGATCTCGCCCGCACCACCCGCGACGCCCTCGCCCGGCGCGAGCTCCCCGCCGACCGCCAGCGCGAGATCGAGGCCTTCTTCGCCGACAGGCCCTCCCTCGAGCGCGCCCCTGGCTTCGGCGTCGCCCGTGGCGACAACCTCCTCGTCATCCAGGCCGAGGCCCTCCAGGGCTGGGTCATCGGCGCCGCCGTCCGCGGCCAGGAGATCACCCCCTTCCTCAACCGCCTCCGCCAGCGCGCCCTCTACTTCAGCGCCGTCGTCGACGTCACCGCCCAGGGCATGACCTCCGACGCCGAGTACGCCGTCTTGAACGCCCACTACCCCCTCTCCCAGGGCGCCCTCGCGTTCCTCCGCGCCGACAACACCTTCGTCACCGCCGCCCACGCCCTCGCCGAGCGCGGCTACTCCACCCTCTCCGCCCACCCCTTCAAGCGCGGCTTCTGGAACCGCGCCGTCCTCCATCCGCGCTACGGCTTCGCGCGCTCGCTCTTCGCCGAGGAGCTCGGACCCGGGCCCACGATCGGTTGGGGCCTCGCCGACGACGCCTTCTTCGCCCGCGTCCTCCCCGAGCTCGTCGCCGCCGACAAGCCCT
This sequence comes from uncultured Nannocystis sp., assembly GCA_964567335.1. Lineage (GTDB taxonomy): Bacteria > Myxococcota_A > Polyangia > Nannocystales > Nannocystaceae > Nannocystis. The sequence goes on from CAZMML010000019.1 coordinate 992, forward strand.
TCTTCGCCTTCCTGATCACCCTCAGCCTGCACCACCCCTACGACGAATTCCCCGCCGCCCTCCGCCGCCTCGACCTCGGCGAGCTCGAAGGGACCAGCCTCGGCAACTACCTCCACGGGATCCACCACCTCGACCGCGCGCTCGCCCGCCTCTTCGCCGACCTCGAGGCCGCCGGCCTCGCCCGCGACACCGCCGTGGCGATCTACGGCGACCACGACTGTCGCCTCGGGACGACCCCCGAGATCGCCGCCCTCGCGGGCGAGCCCGCGGGCTCCCCGAGCCTCCCCCTCCGGCTCGAGCGGATCCCCTTCTTCCTCGCCTTGCCCTCGGGACAGGCCGGCGAGGTCGAGCTCGTCGGCAGCCACATCGACCTCGCCCCGACCTGGCTCCACTACCTCGGCGTGCCCTCGCCGCCCTCCTTCCTCGGCCGCCCCCTCGTCCCCGGCGCCGGGGAAATGCGCCTCGCCGCGCTCGCCGACGGCTCCGCGGTCGGCGACGACCTCCTCTTCGTCTCCGCTGGCGCCGAGATCCCCCCGGAGGGCGCCTGCTTCCCCCGCGCCGGTCACCCTCGCCTCGACCGCGCCGCGTGCGACTCCCTCGTCGCCCGCGCCCAGCTCGAGCTCGCCCTCTCCCACGACGTCCTCGACCACGACCTCGCGGACGACCTCGCCCGCCGCGACTGACCTACTGGCCGCCGAGAGCCTGCGCCACGTAGCGCGTCGGGGGCGCCCGCCGCAGCGCCGCCACCGCGCCCCGCGCCGTCACCCGCCCCTCCTCAAGCACCAGCACCTCGTCCGCCAGGACCTCCGCGTCCGCGACCTCATGCGTCACGATCACCGCGCTCGTCCCCGCCTCCGCCAGCCGCTCGCGGAGCAGCCCCCGCGCCTCCGACCGCGCGTGCACATCCAGCGCCGCCAGCGGCTCGTCGAGCAGGAGCAGCCGCGGTCGCGTGATCATCGCCCGCGCCAGCGCCACCCGCTGCGCCTGCCCTCCCGAGAGCTCCGCCGGCAGGCGGTCCCCGAGCTCGCCGATCCCGAGGCGCTCCAGCCACGCCTGCGCCTCCGCCCGCGCGCGCCCCCGCGGCAGCCCCCGCGCCACCGGCCCGTAGGCCACGTTGTCGCGCGCGCTCATGTGTTCAAAGAGACAGAGCCCCTGGAACACCACCCCGAACCCGCGCCCCTGCGGCGGCACGAAGACCCGCGCCACAGGCCGGTCCAGGACCCGGCCCGCGACCCGGATCTCCCCGCGCTGCAGCGGGAGGAGCCCCGCGAGCGCGTCGATCAGCGTCGACTTGCCGGAGCCGTTCGGCCCTAGCACCGCGAGCCGCCCCCCCGGCGCGAGCGAGAAGTCCGCCGCCAGCGCGAAGCTCCCGCGCTGCGCCGCGATCTCGGCGAAGAGCCCCTCCTCGGCGCTCATACCCGGATCAACCGCCCTCGCAGCACAAAGAGGATCACCAGCGCGATCGCCAGCAGGATGAGGCTCAGCGCGACCGCCCCCTCGGGCCCCGAGTAGAGCGCCTCGTACACCGCCAACGGCAGCGTCTGCGTGTGCCCGGGGAGGTTCCCTGCGAAGGTGATCGTCGCCCCGAACTCCCCCAGCGCCCGCGCCCAGCACAGCGCCAGCCCCGCGAGCAGGCTCGGCCGGATCGCCGGCAGCACGATCGTCCCCAAGATCCGCCCCTGGCTCGCCCCCAGCGTCGCCGCCGCGCGTTCGAAGCGCGGGTCCAGCCCTCGCAGCGCCCCCTCGACCGTCAGCACCAGGAAGGGCGCAGCGACGAAGGTCACCGCCACCACCGCCCCCGCCGTCGTGAAGGGCAGGTGCACCCCGAACCATTCTTCGAGCGCCGCCCCGACCGCGCCGCGCCGCCCCAGCGCCGCCAGCAAGCCCACCCCGCCGACCACCGGCGGCAGCACCATCGGCAGCAGCACCAGCCCCCGCGCCGCGCTCTTCCCCGGGAAGCTCAGGCGCGCCAGCGCGTACGCCAGCGGCAGCCCGAAGATCGCCGACAGCAGCACCGCCATGAGCGACACCTCCAGCGAGACCCGCAGCGCCGTCGCCACCCCCGGCGCCGCGAGCTGACGCCAGATCTCCGCCCCGGTGACCCGCGACAGCAGCCCCACCAGCGGCAGCGCGAGGAACACCAGCGCCGCCGCCGCCAGCACCGCCGCGTAGAGGTGCGCGCGCCCCTGGCGACCCGGCGCCAGCGCCTCGCCCTCTCGCCCGTCCGCGCTCATGGAAGGGTGAAGCCGGCCCGCTGCAGCGCGCCCACGCCGTCCGGGCCGAAGAGCCCCTCCGCGACCCCGTCGGCCGCCTCGCGGACCTTCGAGTCGCGGAACACCGCCAGCTCGTAGACCGGGACGATGTCCTCCGCACCGGTGAAGGGGATCACCCGCAGCTTGTCCTTCACCGCCGGTGTCACGTCCGTCGCGTACACGATCCCCGCGTCCGCGTCCCCCGAGAGCACCTTGATCAGCACCTCGCGGGTGCTCTGCTCATGCGAGTGCACGTTGTCCATCACCTGCGACAAGATCCCGAGCTTGCGCAGCGCCTGACGCGCGTAGTTCCCGACCGGCACCGCCTCCGCCGCCATCACCACGTAGATCCCCTCCTTCCCGAGGTCGGCGGGCGCCTGCACCTTGTCGCTATCGACCGGCGCGACGATCGTCAGCTTCGTCTTGGCGAACACGCGCGGCGTCTCGAGCCGCTTCGACTCGCGCGCCCGGTCCATCTGGATCGAGTCCGCGGCGATGAAGACGTCGAACACCTCGTTCTCGAGGATCATGTTGGCGAGGAACTGCGACCCCGCGAAGGTGTACTGGATGTCCACCTCGTTGTGGGCCGACTCGTAGTACGCCTCGAAGTCGAGCAGCGCCTCCTTGAGCGACACCGCGGCCGCAACCCGCACCGGGATCAGGCCGAGCTTGAAGGGCTTCGGCTGCGGCGGCGGCTGCTCTTGCGGGAGACACGCGGCCGCGAGCGCGGCGATCAGGAGTAGGCGACGAGAGAACATCCTCAGCCTCCGAAGAGCGCGCGGGCGATCACCAGCTTCTGCACCTCGGTCGCGCCCTCGTAGATCCGCAGCGCGCGGATCTCCCGGTAGAGCCGCTCGGGGACCTCGCCGACCGTCACCCCGAGCCCGCCGAAGCACTGCACCGCCCGGTCGATCGCCCGCTGCGCCGACTCGGTCGCGGCCATCTTCGCCATCGCCGCCATCTCAGGCGTCGACTTGCCCGCGTCGCGCGCCCCCGCCGCGCGGTACACCAGCATCTGCGCCGCCACGTGCTCCGTCGCCACGTCCGCCAGCGCGAACTGCAGCCCCTGCTGCTCCGCCAGCGGGCGCCCGAACTGCACCCGCGCGCAGAGCCGCGCGACCGCCTCGCTCAGCGCCCGGTCCGCCAGCCCCAGCGCCGCCGCGCCGACGCTGACGCGGAACACGTCGAGCGTCCCTAGCGCCAGCCGCAGCCCCGCCCCCGGCTCGCCGACGCGGTGCGCGTCCGGCACGTAGACGCCGTGGAGGTGCACCTCGCCGATCGGGTGCGGCGCCAGCACCCGGGTCCGCGTGACCGAAAGGCCAGGCGCGTCGCCGCGCACCCAGAACGCCGAGAAGCGCGGCCGCTCCTCCGCCCCCTCGCGCGCGAACACCACGTAGCTGTCCGCCACCCCCGCGTTGCTGATGAAGCGCTTCTCGCCCTCCAGCACCACCCCGCCGTCGACCATCGTCGCCGTCGTGCGCAGGTTCTTCACGTCCGAACCCGCCTCCGGCTCCGTCAGCCCGAACGCGCAGATCGCCGCCCCGCGGGCCACCCGCGGCAGCAGCTCGCGCCGCAGCCCCTCGCTCCCCGCCAGCGCAACCGGGTACGACCCCAGCCCCTGCATCACGAAGGCCGTGTCGAGCGCCCCCGACTCTCGCGCCAACCACTGCCGCACCAGGCACAGACCCGTCGACGACACCTCCGGCAGCTCTCCGCCGTAGGCCCCGGGCACCACCCAGCGCAGCAGCCCCGCCTCCGCCAGCCGCGCCACGTACCCGCGCGCCGCCGTGTCCTCGTCGGACTCGTCGACCGGCCGCGCCCGCAGCCCCGCGCAGAACCCCGCCAGCTCCTCCTCGAGCGCCCGCCAGCGCGCGAGCTCCCCCCCGAGGACCCCGAGCCCGCGCTCGGTCACGTTGGGCGTCAAGAGAGCGCTCATTCCGTCCGTCCTCCTAGCGCCAGTTCGGCGCCCGCTTCGCTTGCCGCGCCTGATCCGCCTCGCGGAAGTCCGGGTGCTGCATGCAGATCGCCTGCGCCTGCGCCTCCGCTTCGATGCCCGCGTCGAGGCCCATCTCGAGCTCGCGCTGCAGCATCGTCTTCGTCATCCGCAGCGCGAAGTGAGGCCCCGCCGCGAGCCGACGCGCCAGCGCGAACGCGGCGCGGTCGACCGCCTCGCGGTCCGGCTCGTCCTCGACGACCTCCGTCGCCAGCCCGATCTGCAGGCACTTCGCCGCCGACACGCGGTCGCCGAGCATCAAGATCTCGCTCGCGTGCCCGAGCCCGACCACCCGCGGCAGCAGCCAGCTCGCCCCCATGTCGGCCCCCGAGAGCCCGACCTGCGGGAACAGGAACGCGAAGAAGGATCCCTTGCCCATCACCCGCAGGTCGCTCGCCAGCGCCATCACCGCCCCTGCGCCCGCCGCCACCCGCTTCACGCTCGCCACGATCGGCAGCGCGCAGCGCCGCATCGCGTGGATCAGCTCGCCCGTCATCCGCGTGAAGCGCAGCAGCCCCTCCATGTCGCGCTCGAAGAGCCGCGTGATGATGTCGTCGACGTCACCCCCGCCGCAGAACGCCCGCCCCTCGCCCTGCAGCACCAGCGCCCGCGCGCCCCCCTCCGCGTGCGCCCGCCGGTCGATCGCCAGGAAGAGGTCGGTCAGCTCGCGGTACACCTGGAAGGTCAGCGCGTTGAAGCGGTCCGGCCGCGTCAGCGTGATCACCCCGACCCGCTCGCGCTCCTCGTAGCGGAAGCTCTCAGGCCGCGGCAGCGGCAGCACGCGCAGGTCTGGCGGAGCGGCGTCGGTCACGCCCGAGGCTTTAGCACAGCGAGCCCCTGGATCTCCACCCTGGCCCGATCTTCCAGCAGCGCCGCAACCTGGACCAGCGCCATCGCCGGGTAGCTCCGGCCCATCACCTCGCGGTAGACCGCCCCGACCGCCGCGAGCTCCGCCAGGTACTCCCGCTTGTCGGTCACGTACACCGTCAGCGACACCACGTCCTCGGGTCCGCCGCCCGCCGCCCGCACCACCGCCACCACGTTACTGAGCGCCTGGCGGAACTGCGGCACGAACTCGGGCGACACCAGCCGCTCCTCCGCGTCCCACCCGATCATCCCCGCGATCGCGAGCACCTCGCCGCGGGCCGCCACGCCGTTGCTGTACCCGCGAGGCCGTCGCCAGCCCTCGGGGAGGATCGTCCGCGTGTGCTCGTCCGTCACGCCCCCAGCATGCCACGCCCGCCGCGGCGCGCGGCCAGGCGAGCCCCTCGAAGACTCACACCCCGCGGCTCACGAGAGGTTCAGCGAGTAGGGCAGCGTCATCTCCTTGCCGTCGCGGGTCTTGGGGAACTTCCAGCCCTTCGCCTTCTCCTCGACGCAGGTCGTGATGGTCGCCTCCTTGATCGTGCTCGAGTCGTCGAATTTCACCACCGCGACCGCCCCGTCGCCGCCGACCGTGATGCCGAGCACCAGCTTGCCCGACAGCTTCGGGTTCGCCTCCTTCGCCGCCGCGAAGCAGTCGGCCACGTCCCCCTGCTTGCCCTGCATCGTCTCCTCGAAGGTGTCGACCGTGAGGATCTCTTCCACTTCACCGCCGCCTCCGCCCCCGGCGTCTCCGCCCCCGGCGTCCGCGCCGCCGCCCCCGCCCGCCCCCTCGTCGCCGGGCGGCTTGCTCTCCGCCTCCTTCTTGCAACCGAGCGAGAGCAGGCAAACACCGAGGATCAGCGGGAGCGAGCGCATCTTCATGGCACTCCTTTTAACACGTGTGCCTGCACCAGGGTCCATGCGCGGAAGCGAGCAAAACCTCGGCGCGAGACCCCGTCGTGGCGTGCAGGCCCCAGCTTGAAGTCCTGCGACCACTCGCGGCATGCTCCAGCACCTTCCCGGGAGACCCGATGGCGCTCGAACTCAGCCTCGATGACATCCGCCGCGCGTGGGACAGCCGCGACCCCGACCTCTCCGCGCTGATCGTCACACTGGCGGGCGCGCCTGACCCCAAACCCGACAAGCCGCCTCGCGAAGGCGCGCTGACCTACTCTGCCTTCGAGCAGTACGTCACGAGCTGGAAGTATGGCCGCAGCAAGCCGCAGGAGCGCGCGCGCTACCGCATCGACACCATGCGCGCCCTCGAGGCCACCGGCGCCGAGGTGCCGCTCCCGCCGCGCCTCCAGCTCCACCAGATCCTCCTCGACCTGTGGAAGAAGAGCGACGGCGCCTACGAGCGCGCCGCCCTGATCGACACGATCCAGAAGATCCCCCTGCGCTGGGGCCCCTGGCGCGGCCTCAAGCAGATCTTCAAGGAGGCCGAGGCCAAGGGTGACCACGAGGTCCTCGCCGCGCTCGCGGTCCGCTTCGACTGCGCCTACGCGAGCAAGCAGCGCAAGGTCGCCGAGATCTCGCGCCACACCCTCGGGTACCTCGTCCGCCGCGCCTGGCGCTACCTCCGGCGGATCGGCGAGTCCCTCCCGCCCGCCTACGTCGACGTCGCCGCCCTCGTCCTGCGCGACTACGAGAACAACACCGCCTGGAACAACACCTGGGTCTACAACCACATCATCCACCACGGCACGAAGAAGTACTCGCGCCGTAACTTCAAGCTCTACAAGTCGGGCACCCCCGCCCTGGGCGAGCGCGCCTTCGCCGAGCTGTGGCGCCGCACCCCGCGGCCCGTCCTCCAGCTCCTCGAGCGCGCCCGCTCCGAGCAGGTCCGCAAGGTCGCGGTCCAGGCGATCCGCACCGACTTCCGCGCCAGCCTGCGCGAGGTCGAGGCCCCCTGGATCGCCCGGCTGATCGCCGTCGGCTCCGCCACCGTCGACGAGTTCGTCATCTGGCTCCTCGCCAACGTCCCCAAGTTCGACCAGGGCAGCTTCCGCACCCTCGGCCTGCACGAGCCCGTCCTCCAGCTCCTCGACTCCTCCTGCGACGCCGCCCGCGTCTACGCCGCGCAGTACGCCCGCACCCACGCCCGCGACCTCGCGCTCGACCGCCTGATCCTCCTCGCCAACAACAGCAACACCGAGGTCCGCAAGCTCGTCGCCGACCTCCTCGGCGACCGCGACCCCCGCAAGGAGGTCGGCCTCGACGCCTGGGGTCGGCTCCTCGGCACCCAACACGGCCACGACCTCGCCGTCGCCGCCCTGCGCAAGCACTTCGGCGCCCGCGAGCTCACCCCCGCCTGGTTCGCCGACCGCCTCCTCGACAGCCGGCGCCAGGTCTTTAACTTCGCCTCCGAGCTCCTGCCCAAGGTCCACAACTTCAAGGACCTCGGCGTCGCCTTCTACCGCGACCTCCTCGACGACGCCCGGATCTCCGGACCCGCCACCGAGTTCGCGCTCGACGCCCTCGGCCGCTTCCCCACCGCCGATCTCGGCAAGGACTTCCTCGCGCGCATGGTCCTGCACCCGCACGCCCGCGCCACGCTCCAGAAGTGGATCGCCGAGGAGAAGATCAAGGCCGAGGAGATCGACGCCGGCTTCTGGCGCGCCCTCGCGTTCCAGCCGACCTGGGACGCCGATCCCTTCATCGCCGAGCTGATCAAGAGCGGCCGCCCCTGGGCCATGAACCTCAAGTTCGACGAGTCCGTCGCCAGCACCGCCCTCGGCTACCTCAGCGACGTGCGCCGCTTCCGCCCCAGCCAGCTCGGCTTCGACTGGCTCATGCAGCTCGCCCTCCGCCCCGAGCCGCACTACCGAGGCTTCGCCCTCGAGTACATGACGAAGGCGCTCGTCCCCGCCGACTTCGCCCCCAAGACCGAGGCCCCCGCCGCCGCCGCCGCGCCCAAGGGCGCCGCCAAGATCGACCTCGGCGGCAAGACCTTCCTCTTCACCGGCAAGATGGCCACCATGAAGCGCGAGGACGCCGAAGAGAAGGTCCTCGGCGCCAAGGGCAAGAACGCCGGCAGCGTCACCGCCAAGCTCGACTACCTCGTCATCGGCGACGACGGCTCCCCGCTCTACGGCAACGGCCGCAAGGGCAGCAAGCAGGTCGCCGCCGAGAAGCTGATCGACAAGGGCGCCCCGATCAAGATCATCTCCGAGACCGCCTTCCTGCAGATGCTCGCCGGCGAGCAGCGCACCTTCACCAGCGACTCCGTCACCGCCGGCTGCGAGCGCCTCTGGGACATGGCCACCGGGCCAGGTCCTGCCGACGCCCCGCAGGCCGACTTCGCCCGCCAGTACGTCCGCCGCCACCACCCCGACATCTGCCTCCAGCAGACCGACCGCCCCGTCGACCCCGGCGCCGAGATCCCCCCCGCCTTCCTCACCTGGGCCCGCGTCCGCCCGCTCCTCACCGACGCCCGCGCCCCCGTGCGCCAGTTCGGCCTCGAGCTCGCCCGCTGGGAGCTCGCCCGCTGGAGCCCGCCGCTCGGCGACCTCCTCGCCGTCGTCGAGTCGCCCTACCCCGAGGTCCGCGAGTTCGTCGGCAAGGCCCTCTTCGCCGAGGACAACCCCGACACCAAGCGCTACCGCATCGACCCAACCACCCTCACGCCCGGCGCCGTCTACCCCTTCTGCGAGTCGCTCACCCCCGAGGTCCGCGCGATCGGCATGGCGCTGATCCGCCGCGACGCCCGCCTGGCGATCCCCGAGGAGCTCTTCCGCCTCAGCGAGAGCCCCGACCGCCACGTCGTCGCCTTCGTCGTCCGCACGATCTGGCACCTCTACCGCGACCGCGGGATCACCCCCGGCTGGAAGCCCGCCCCGCGACCTGAACCCAAGGCCAGCTCGGGCCCCAAGCCCACCACCGCCAAGAAGGCGGAGCTCGAGCCGCCCGAGGGCCCCGGCGCCCCCCCGCACCCGACCGGCCTCCCCGCCCCCGGCGCCGCGCTCCGCGACTTCATGCGCCGCATGCTCTTCACCGTCCCGCCCACCAAGCCCAGCAGCGAGGCCAAGCCCGCGCAGGCCGAGGACGGCGCCGAGACCGCCCGCGCGGACGCCCCCAAGACCAAGAAGCTGCGCCCGCTCCCCGCGCGCAAGGCCAAGCTCGCGCTCGTCGAGGCCATGCGCGACCTCGCCGAGGGCGACGCCGCCTTCGCCGCCCTCGCCGGCCCGGTCCTCGTCGAGTTCATGGGCTCCCGCGGCGCCAGCGAGCGCGCCGCCTGCCTCGTCGCCCTCGCCCGCCTCGGCGCGGCCCACCCTGACCTCAAGCTCCACTCGTCGGAGGCCGCCTGATGTCGACGCCAGTCACCGACCGCTTCACCAATGACAAGTACACCCAGATCCGCGGCGACCTGAAGGCGATCCTCGCCCACGGCCTGCAGCTGATCGTCGCCACCGTCCACCCCGAGGGCCAGGCGACCGCGCTGTACCGTCTCAACCTCGACACCGGGGAGCTCGTCGCCGGGGAGCTCCCCGCCGGCGGCGTCGCCCTCGCCGCCGACGAGGCCCACGTCTACCTCGCCGGCACCGACGGACAGGTCTACAAGGCCGGCCTCGAGAAGGGCGACCCGAAGCCCCTGGGCCCCAAGTTCGACCCGCCCCCGGTCGCCCTCGCCGCCGCCGCCGGCGGGCGCCTCGCCGTCGTCGCCGGCAAGCAGCTCGTGATCCTCGCCAAGAAAGACGGCAAGGAGCTGCAGCGGATCGAGATGGCCGAGTTCGGCACCGTCATCGCCGCCGACCCATCCGGCGCCTGGCTCGTCGTCGGCAGCGACCGCGGCAGCCTCAGCGTCTTCGACTGCGAGAACAAGGAGGCCTTCTACGCCGGCGAGTCCAAGAAGCTCCACGAGGGCGCCGTCTCCGCCCTCTGCTTCGAGCCCGACGACCTGCGCGTGATCTCGGCCGCGGTCGACCACCGCCTGCTCGTCACCCACGTCCGCGGCGACCTCGACCCCGAGGACCGCGGCGGCAAGAACATGCACAGCGATCGCACCACCGCGATCGTCCTCGGCCCCGGCGACCGCTTCTACACCGGCGCGCTCGACTCCAACATCAAGGCGTGGGTCCGCGGCGGCGGCCAGCGCAAGCCCGCCGCCCAGAAGGAGGGCCTCGCCAAGGTCACCGGCCTCGCCCTCGGCGAGTACAAGGGCAAGCCCCACGTCGTCGCCTCCTGCGTCGACAACACCCTCCGCCTCTTCCCCCTCGACGCCGAGAACAAGCTCGGCGACCGCGAGCTGATCTACTACGGCGCCCAACAGTGGGCCGAGTACGAGCTCAAGCGCCGCGACCCCAAGCTCCGCGAGGTCGCCCTCCGCACCCTCGCCGCCTGGAACGACGCCAAGGCGCTCGAGACCCTCGCCGGCCGCGTCAGCCAGGACGACGACCACGGCATCAAGGTCCTCGCCACCGAGCTCCTCGGCGCCTCCGGCAGCCCCCGCGCGATCAAGCTGCTCGAGCCGCTCCTCCGCGCCGGCGAGGAGGCCGTCCGCCTCGCCGCCCTCGCGGGCCTGCGCAAGCTCGAGGGCGAGAACTCGCTGCGGATCTTCGACCTCGCCCTCGCCGTCGGCAAGCGCGACGTCGGCACCGCCACGATCACCGCCCTCACCGCCCTCGCCCGCAAGGACGACCTCGCCTTCACCCGGATCGTCGGCGCCCTCTCCCTCCAGCCGCGCGAGGTCCGGATCGCCGCCCTCGCCGCCCTCGAGGACCTCCACCCCAAGGACTCGCCCGAGGCCGAGCTCATCGCCCTCCGCGCCACCCAGGCCGACATCCGCCGCACCGCGCTGATCCGCTTCTATCAGCGCAAGATGCTCGACGTCGCCGAGGTCCAGGCCGCGCTGCGCCGCTTCTCCGCCGACGGCGACCCCGGCGTCCGCTCCGCCGCCTTCCTGATCTCGCTGCTCACCCAGCCGACGATCGCCGCCGCCCTGCGCTGCCGCGACAAGTCGCTCCACCGCCTCCTCCACGAGATCGAGACCGCCCCCTCGCCGGTCGACGAGGTCAAGGCCGCCGCCGCCGCCGAGGCCGCCGCGAAGGCCGGCGAGACCGCCCGCACGCCCAAGCCGCAGACCGAGGACGACCTCCCCAAGCCCACGCAGGTCCCCCTCTCCGAGGTCACCGAGGCCCACAAGCGCCCCCTCCTCGAGGCCATGGCGAGCCGCGCCCTCGAGACCTGCCTCTCCGCCACCATCGGCCTCGCCCTCCTGCAGGACCCCCGCGCCCTCGGCACGCTCCTCCAGCTCAGCCGCGAGAGCTCCGCCCCTGTCCGCGTCGAGACCTGCAAGGCCCTCGCCGACCTCGGCGATCCCCGCGGCGGCGCTCGCCTCCGCCTCATGCTCCGCGACGGCGACGCCAGCGTCCGCGACGCCGCCTTCACCGCCCTCGCCCGCCTCGAGGACGGCGGCCCGCTCGCCGTCGCCGAGGCCGGCCTCTTCGCCGAGCACGAGGACGTGCGCCGCCGCGGCCTCGACCTCCTGATCAAGCAGATCAAGAAGTCCGGCAAGGACCACAACGCCAGGGCGATCGCGCTGCTCGAGCGGGCCCTCGGCGACGCCGGCAAGACCGTCCGCACCGAGGCCTTCAAGGCCGCCCTCAGCCTCGAGGTCGCCGGCGGCGGCGCCGACAGCCTCCGCTTCGTCCTGAGGAGCATCCACGCCGACGTCCGCCGCGAGGTGCTCGGCGAGGTCACCGGCCAGATCTCCCAGTCGTGGGCCTGGCCGCTGCTCCTCGAGCTCCTCGGCGACCCCGACCCAGGCCTGCGCAAGGAGGCCTTCGAGTTCGCCCTCAAGCGCACCAAGGGCATCGGCCTCGAGCCCCTCTCCGCCGCGCTCGCCGGCAAGTACGTCGACCTCCGCCTCGAAGCCGTCAAGGTCCTCGCCAAGCGCAAGGCCCAGGGCACCCACGAGCTCCTCGTCAAGGCGCTCGCCGACGAGGAAGAGACCGTCCGCCAGCTCGCCGTCGACGCTCTCCTCGTCGGCGAGGGCGACGAGGCCCTCCGCGCCGCCCTCACCAGCAAGCACCCCGACGTCGTCGTCCGCGCCGCCTGCGCCCTGGCTGTCCACGGGGACAGCTCTGTGCGCGCCCCGCTGCAGGCGATGCTCGGCGAGGCCGAGCCCGAGGTCCCGGCCCTCCGCGCCAAGTGGGTCGGCCGCGTCGTCCAGGCCCTCGGCGGGCTCGCCGAGCTCGCTGAGCCCGCCGCCGGCGCCGTCATCCTCCCGCTGCTTCAGCACAAGGAGTCCGCGATCCGCAAGGCCGCCGCGACCGCGCTGGCCTGGGTCGCCCGCCCCGACAACCCCGTCTCGATCTTCGTCCTCCAGGCCGCCCTGCAGCACAGCGACGCGGCCGTCCAGATCGAGGCCGCCCTCGGCCTCGCCGCGGTCGGCGACGCCGGCGGCGCCTCGCTGATCTTCTCCGGCAAGGCCGCCCCCGCGCAGGCCCTCCTCGCCTCCCTCGCGCTCGGCAACGAGGACCTGCTCGTCAGCTTCCTCGACCATAACGACGAGAAGCTCCAGGCCCGCGCGCTGCTGCTGCTCCTCCTCCGCGAGATGGTCGAGGGCGACGGCGTCCCTGACCGCTGCCTCGCGGCCCTCGCCTCCGCCCACCCGCGCGTCCGCCTCCTCGCCGCCCAGGCGCTCGAGCACTTCGGCGACGACCCCGCCTTCGCCAAGTTCGTCACCGACCTCTTCAACGACCGCGGCGAGGGCAAGGCCAAGTGGACCTTCCCCGAGGCCTCCGTCCGCGCGATCGCCGAGCTCGCCACCTTCGGCGACGGCAAGCAGAACCCGCAGCTCAAGGTCCGCGCCGCCAGGCTCCTCGACGCGCTCGTCGAGGAGAAGCAGGAGTCGCTCGACCGCCAGTGGGGCGTCTTCAGCAAGCGCTTCGCCAAGCACCTCGCCGCCGCCAAGCAGCAGGCCGCCGGCCGCGCCGCGCCGAAGCTCGCCTACGCCCCGTCCGAGCTGCGCCAGGTCGTGTTCGGCGCCTACGCCGCCCTCTCGCGGCTCCCCGGCGGGACCGCCGAGGCCAGGATCCGCCAGACCGCGCTCGCCCGCGTCCTCGCGCTCGCCGGCGACAAGTCGAAGGACAAGGGCGCCTCGGAGCACGTCGCCGCCGCGATCAGCGTCCTCGTCCCCGCCCTCGGCGATCCCTCCGGCTCGATCCGCAAGCAGGCCTTCGACGGCCTCCGCACCCTCGGCCTCGACAACACCACCCTCGCCGCTCAGGCCCTCGCCACCGGCCAGAGCGACGCCGGCTCGTGGGGCCTGAACCTCCTCTCCCAGGAGGGCGGTAAGGCCGCCGGCCTCAAGGTCCTCGAGGACACCCTCCTCTCGCGCGACGACGGCCTCGAGCAAGAGGCCGCCAAGCTCCTCGCCGAGAAGAAGAGCGGCGTCCGCCCCGGCTCGCAGGAGGCAGAGTCGCCCGCCGGCCAGAAGGCCCGCCGCGACGCCTGGATCGCCGTCCACACCCTCTCCCTCGGCGCCCGCGCCGAGAAGCTCCGCCTCGCCGCCGTCCAGGGCCTCGCCGGCTTCTACGAGCCCGGCGGCAAGGGCGACGCCGCCGACGCCCTCCGCGTCGCGCTCGGCTCCAAGTACCGCGCGGTGCGCTTCGCCGCCGCGCTCCAGCTCGCCACCCAGAAGGACGGCGCCGCCTTCGACGTGCTCGTCGAGATGCTCCGCTCCGACCAGTCGGGCGAGCAGAGCGAGGCGATCCGCGCGCTGCAGCGACTCGGCGACGGCCGCGCCGCGCAGGCCTTCCTCGACCGCATCGACAACGACCCCGCCGGCTCGGCCCGCGTCGACGACCTCGACCGCGCCGCCGCCGGCTTCCGCCAGGTCGCCGACGTCGCGCGGATCCTGGTCCACGTCGACAATCAGAAGCGCCGCGCCGCCGCCTTCGCCGCCCTGATCACGATCTCCGGCTACGACCAGCGCATCGAGGACCCCGAGGACCTCGGACCCCAGAGCCCCACCTCCCTCCGTGACGCAGGGCTCGACGACGACGACGACGACGACGACGACGACGACGATTACGACGACGACGACGACGACGACGACGACGACGACGACGACGACGACGGCCCCGCCCACACCGCCAACTTCGGCGTCGGCACCGGCAAGCTCGGCGCCCTCACGGCCCCCTACGTCCGCCTCCTCTGGGCGTGCGGCCGGGTCGGCGTCGGCGACAAGGCCATCCTCGCCGCCGTCGGCGCCGGCGGCGACGACCCCCGCGGTCGCCCCGTCCGCCGCGCCGCCGTCATCGCCCTCGCCCAG
>CAZMML010000020.1:0-15250 GCA_964567335.1 uncultured Nannocystis sp.
AGCGCTTGCCGTCGAGGTCGACGCGGACCCATCCGTCGGCGCGGCCGAGGACCTTGAACGCGGCGCCGGGCTCGCCGCGGGCGACGACGAGGTCTGGGCTCAGCGGGCTCTGGACGAGGTCGCAGGGGCTCTCGCAGAGGACGTGGCCGGGCGCCGGGGCGACGGTGACGGTGCTGGCGGCGAGCGGGAAGGAGAGCTTCTGCGCGAGGGAGACGCCGATCTTGGCGTCATGGGCGGAGAGCTGGAGCTTGACCTCGCCGGTCTCGGGCGGCTTCTTGACCTCGAGGTCGAACTCGACGACGCGGTCCTCGCCGGCCGGGAGCGTCTTGATCTGCTCGCGGCCGGCGTGGAGGAAGACGGCGTCGCCGACGAGGTTGCGGAGGTTCACCCAGGCGTCGAGGGCCTGGCCCTCGCCGGTGTTGCGCACGTGGACGCGCATGCGGACGCGCTCGCCGACCTGGAGCGCGCCGTCGCCGTTGCCGCGGATCGTTCCGCCGGCGCGGGGGTCGTCGAGGAGCTGGTAGGCGAGGGCGAAGTCCGGCCGGGGGATCTGCGCGCTGGCGATGTCGATGAAGCGCTGCGAGCTCGGCGAGACGGTCGAGCCGTGCTGGTCGAAGAGCTGGAGCTCGAGGCGGTCGGTGCGCGAGAGCTCGTGGTCGCCGACGGAGATCTTGGCCGAGGCGGTGCGAGTCTGGCCGGGGTCGATGCGGCCGAAGAGGAGCTCCCGCTCGTCGAAGTAGCCGTAGTCGGAGTCGGAGAAGGCGCGGACCTGGAAGGCGGGCGCGTTGCCCTCGTTGGTGACCGAGACGGTGATGCTGCCGGAGTCGCCGGCGAGGACTGTGTTGTCCTTCTTGTCGGTCTTGATGCTGGCGCGCAGGACAGGCGCGGTCCCGGCGGCGGGCGCGGGGCCGGGCGCCCAGTCGACGCCCTTGCGGGCGAGGGCGTCGGAGATCCTCCGGTCCTCGAGGGCGCTCTCCCTCGCCACGAACTCGCCGATCCGCGAGAGCATCGCGTCGCGCGAGGGCGAGGGCGCCCACACGACGAGGTCCCGAGCCATGCGGATCTCGGGGTCCTCGAGGAGCGCCTCCGGGGTCAGGTTGCCGGCCTTATCGGTGCGCGCGGGCTTGGACTTGTCCTTGTCCTTGTCCTTGTCTTTCTCCTTTTTGGCGTCGCCCTCGGGCTTGTCGTCGCCGTCGTCGCTGTTGCCGCTGAGGAAGTAGAGCGGGCCCGCCGTGATCTTCTGCGAGGGGTCCGCCTTGGTCGAGGTGAGGTGCGCGGCGAGCGACTCCTCGCGGACGAGGTCGAAGCGCTTGCGACCGTGGTAGGCGACGTAGTCCTTGTGGACGACGACGGGGATCGTCTCGAGGTCGGGGCTGACGCCGACGGACTGGATCGAGACGTCGCCGGGGGTGAGGTACTGGGCGATCGTCAGCTTGAGGGCGAGCTCCTTGTCGCCGACCTTGCGGTCGTGGAGGACCTGGACCGAGCCCTTGCCGAAGGTGCGCCGGCCGACGACGACCGCGCGCCCGAGGTTGCGCAGGGCGCCGGCGACGATCTCGGTCGCGCTCGCGGAGCCCTGATCGATCAGGACGACGACGGGGACGTCGGGGAAGTCGTAGCGGTCGTCGGCCGAGAGGTCCTCGCGCGGCGAGCTGGTGCCGACGGTGGAGACGATGACGCCGGAGCGCAGGAAGGCGTCGGCGACCTCGACCGCGGCGGTGAGGAGGCCGCCCGGGTTGTCGCGCATGTCGAGGACGACGCCGCGGACGCCGGCCTTCTCGAACTCGGTCAGCTTGGCGCGGAGCTCGCGGCCGGTGGTCTGGGCGAAGTTGCGGTTGATCTGGATGAGGCCGACCTTGACGGGGTTGCCCTTCTCGTCGACGCCGGGGAGGACGGCGCCGGAGACGCTGTCGAGGGAGATCACGTCGCGGGTGATCCGGAAGCGTTTGGGCTTGTCGACGCCCTCCCTGCGGACGTAGATCGTGACCGCGGTGCCAGGCTCGCCGCGCATGAGCTCGACGGCCTCGTTGATGCTCATGGTGACGGTCGACTCCTCCTCGATCTGGACGATCCGGTCGCCCGCCTCGAGGCCGGCCTTCGCGGCGGGGTTGCCGTCGATGACGCGGATGACCGTGATCATCCCCTCGCGCATGCCGACCTCGATGCCGAGGCCGCCGAAGCTGCCCTTGGTGCTGGTCCGCATGACCTCGAACTCGTCGGGTCGCAGGAGGTTGGTGTGCGGGTCGAGGGTGCCGAGGACGCCCTCGACGACGGCGTACTCGGCGTTGCGGCGGTCCTCGTCGGAGAGCGGCGTGCTCTTGGCGACGAAGCGGAAGACCTCGCGGATGTGGGTGCCGACGGCCCAGAGCGCCTCGACGTTGCCGACGTGGAACTCCTGCTCCGCCGTGCCGACGCGGACCTTCACGACCTTGGCTTTGTCGGCGCCTGAGCTCTCGATGAGCACCTGGGGGATCGCCTGCTCGAGGCCCTCGAGGCCGGCGAGGGTCATCCGCTGCGGGTCGATACGGTCCGGCTCGACGTAGTACTTGGCGACATACCAGAGGGTCCAGTCGAGGATCCGGAGGTCGGCCGCGTCGTAGGCCTGGGCCGCGCGCCCGGGCCCGCGAGCCTCGCCACGGTGCGCGAGCGCCTCGGTGTCGCGCACCGCGGTCAGGCCGAGGGCGAGGACGAAGGAGCCGAAGACGATCGCGGGCGCGGAGGCGCGGCCGAGTCGGGAGCGAGGCGCGGGTGAATGTGCCACATGGCCAGTTTAATGGGCCGAGGTCCTCCTCGCCACCGCGGGGCAGGCAGCGGCGCGTAGGGCGCTCGTGCGCGGCGGAGGGGTGAAACTCGGGCCCCACGGGGTGGGTCGAGGGCGGCCCAGGGAGGGTGTGTCAAACGGGGGCCTCGGCGGCGTAGACTCCCGGCCGGCATGTCAGAACGAAAGCGAGTCTCGCCGGAGAAGCCCGCGCGCGGGGCGCCCGTGGTCGTTGACGCCGAGGTGGTGGACAAGCCGGGGCTACCGGTCGTGGCGCCGGTGGTGACCCCGGTGGCGCCCGAAGAGGATGAGCTCGAGGCGGAGGCGGCGCTCGTGGAGACGGCGCCGGCCACCGACGAAGAGCTCGATTTGATCGAGAAGGAGATCGGGACTCCGGCCGCGCCGCCGACGGCCGGGCCGGTCACGGCGCTGGTGCGGCGCGACCCGATGGGCCAGTACATGGCCGAGGTGCGGCGGCACCCGCTGCTCTCGCGGGAGGAGGAGTACGCGCTCGCGGTGCGCTGGATCGAGACCGGCGACCCGGAGGCGGGGAAGCAGCTCGTCACGTCGAACCTCCGCTTGGTCGTGAAGATCGCCCACGAGTACCGGCGCGCGTACGAGAACCTGCTCGACCTGGTCCAGGAGGGGAATGTCGGGCTGATCCAGGCGGTTAAGAAGTTCGACCCCTACCGCGGGGTGAAGCTGTCCACTTACTCGGGGTGGTGGATCCGGGCGTACATCCTGAAGTTCATCCTCAACAACTGGCGCCTCGTCAAGATCGGGACGACCCAGAACCAGCGCAAGCTCTTCTTCAACCTCCGCAAGCAGCGCGACCGCCTCAAGCAGGAGGGCATCGACCCGACGCCGGAGCGGATCGCCGAGGCGCTCGACGTCAGCGAGGCGGAGGTCATCGAGATGGACCGCCGCCTGGCGGCGCCGGACATGTCGCTCAACGCGCCGCTGACGAGCGGCGGCGAGGAGGACGACGGTCGTACGCGGATGGACACGCTCGAGGACGCGAGCGTCGACCCGGCGGTCGAGGTCGAGTCGGCGGAGTTCAAGGACATGCTGCAGGAGAAGCTGCGGCGCTTCGGGGCGACGCTCTCGGGGCGCGAGCTGGAGATCTTCCGCGACCGGATCGTCGCCGACGAGCCGATCACGCTGCAGGAGCTCGGGGACCGCTGGAAGGTCAGCCGTGAGCGCGCGCGACAGCTCGAGAAGCGGATGGTCCTGCGCCTGCGAGAGTTCCTGCAGGCGGAGCTCGGCGACGCGGTGCAGATCGCGTTGGGCCAAGAATGAAAGAGAATGTCCCCAAGGGCAGGTTGGTTCTGGTCGGGACGCCGCTGGGGAACCGCGGCGACCTCAGCCCGCGCGCGCGGGCGGCGATCGTCGGGGCGGACATCCTCTTCTGCGAGGACACCCGGAGCCCGCTCCGTCTGCTCGACGAGCCCACGCTGCCGCCGCGCGTGAGCTGCTTCGTCGGCAACGAGGCCGAGCGATCGGCGCTGCTGCTCGAGCACCTCAGCGCGGGAAAGACGGTCGCGTACGTGTCGGAGGCGGGGTTGCCGGTGTGGAGCGACCCGGGGCAGCGGCTGGTCGAGGCGGCGGTGGCCGCGGGGTACGAGGTCGACGTGGTCCCCGGTCCGACCGCGGCCTCGGTCGCGCTCTGCCTGAGCGGGTTGTCGGCGGAGGAGGTCCGCTTCGTCGGCTTCCTCCCGCGAGGCGGTCAGGAGCGGGAGGAGCGCCTGACGTCGCTGGCCCGCGAGCGCGGGACGACGCTGCTCTACGAGGCGGGCAACCGGGTGCCAGCGCTGCTCGCCGACCTCGCGCGGGTGATGCCCGACGCGGAGGGGCGGCGGGTGGTGATCTGTCGCGAGCTCACCAAGCAGTATCAAGAGGTGCTGCGCGGGTCCGTGACGGAGCTGGCGGCGCAGGTGACCGCGGCGCTCCGCGGCGAGGTCACGGTCGTGGTGGGCGGCACGCTGCTGCCGCGCGAGGGCGATCCGGCCCGGGAGGCGGCGCGGGCGCTGTGGTCGGTGCTCTGCGATCCCTCGCTGCGCCCGCGCGAGCGGGCCAAGCAGGTCGCGGCGATGACCGGAAGCGACCCACGCGAGACCTACGAGCTGCTCCGTCTCCTCCGCGGCGGGGCTTCAGAGTCGTAGGCCCCCGACGCGACGAGGCCAGGTCTCCGCGCGCGGAGAGCCTGGCCTCAGGGGCAGAATGACCTGGCTAGAAGGTCAGGAGGAAGCGGAAGTAGCCCATCGCCGACATGACGTCGCCGATCGCGTAGCGACGACCGACGTTGTCGATCACGTCGCGGCGCACAGGGTTGATCTCCTTCTCGGAGTCGACGACCTGCGGGTTGCTGCTCGGATCGGCGGCCGCCTTGCCGCGGCCCGCCGCCGTGATCAGGTGGCGGGTGTCGGTGCTGAGGACCGCGCCGAGGGCCAGGAACGCGTACTTGTTGAGCTGGGCGTGGAGCGCGATGTTGAGGCCGAAGGTGGCGAAGTCCTGGATGTTGGTGATGCCGTTGAAGCTCGTGCACCCGGCGCCGACGCCCGCGCCCGCGAGCGGGTTCGGGTCGTTCGGGTTGTTCTTGGCGTAGTCGACGACCTTGTCGACGTCGGAGCGGCTGCACCCGAGGCCGGCCTGACCGGGGTGGTAGGTGCCGGTCAGGGCGGGGCTGTTGGAGAAGAGCTCCCACGCCTCGCTGTAGCCGCGCCCGCCGTACTTGAGCATCGCCAGGCCGCGGAGGTTGACCGAGACCTTCTGGCCCTTGGCCTTGCGTTCGAAGGGGACGATCTCGGTGCCGAAGGAGACGCCGGTGTTCGACTGCGGGTTGACGCGGTCCTGGTTGGGGCCGTAGTCCTTGAACTCGGTGTTGCCGGCGCGGAGCGCCTGGTACCACCAAGCCGTGAAGAAGGGGTCGAGGAAGCGGTAACGGCGGGACAGGGCGGTCCAGACGCCGAGCTCGTGGGTGCCGCGACCGACGGCGTGGTTGCCCTTGGGGTCGTCGGCGATGTCCCGCGTGAAGGTCATCGGCTTGCCGACCGCGAAGCGCCCCTCGAGGCCGAGGACCCACTTCGGCATGTGCGAGAGGCGATCCTGGTTGAGGATCCCGATCTTGAGGCCGACGATCACCTGGTCGAGGCCGTAGCGGTTGGCACCCTTGAAGATGACCTCCGTGTCCGTCCCGCCGTAATGGTCGTAGGGCTGGGAGGTGTTGGTGGCGTCGAAGCCGTTACGCGGGATGATGCCGTCGCGGATCGTGGTGCTGTTGTCGTGGCGGACGCAGGTGGCCGGCTGCGAGTCGGTGGCCTGGTCGGCGTAGATGCAGGGATCAGCCTTCTGGTCGAACGCGAACTGGCGGGTGTCGGAGACGACGATCGGCAGGGCGGCGTAGACGGCAAGGTCCTTGTAGAGGCCGATCTCGAGGGTCGGCGTGACGACGTGGCGCATCTGCCGGTAGAGCAGGTCACGCACCATCGTGCTCTTCGGGTTCTTGGGGTCGCTCCACTCGCGGAGCAGCGCGGCCTGCTTGAAGTTGAAGTCGTAACCTACCCCGAAGTGCAGGTCGAACTTGTTGTCGCCGTCGAAGGAACTCGCCACGCGAGTGACGTCCGCGGCGCGCGCGGGAGAGGCGACGCCGAGGGCGAGCAGGCCGAAGACGGGCAGGAGGCGGCACAGTTTCCGCATAGGGAGCACCTCAAGGGGTCGCTGCACGCTACCAGCGCAAGCGTCAACATTCCTGGGCTGGCGGGGGCGCCCGGGGGCGGCACGGGGCGGCGAAATTTGGGCGAAATGGAGGGTCTGGGCGAGAGATCGCGGCCCGCGGGGCGCGCCGCGGAGACCACGCGCGGGCGGTGAGATCTGCCGGCGCGCTGACGCGAGGCGTCAGGTGGCTGCAGCGGGTGGGGCGCTGGCGGGGGGGGTCCCGGAGCCCTTGGGGCCCTCTCCTTCGGGCTCGCGGAGGCCGAGCTCCTTCATCTTTGACTGGAGGCTGCGGCGGCTGATCCCGAGGGCGCGCGCGGACCGGGTGACGTTGCCGTCGGTCTTGGTGAGGGCCTCGCGGATCAGCGCCTCTTCGACCAGGCGCGAGCCGTGCTTGACGGCCTCCTTGAGGTCGTGGCCGAGGCTCGAAAGCGGGAGGCGGATCTGCCGCTCGCTGGTGGGGTCGGGGATCAGGCGTGCGCTCGATTCCGAGGCGAGCGGCGCGGAGCCGCCCTCGCCGGAGTAAGCGTCGGGGAGGTCGCCCTCGTCGATGGTGGGGCCGGAGGCGAAGAGGACCGTGCGCTCGATGAGGTTGTCGAGCTCGCGGATGTTGCCGGGCCAGGGGCAGCGCTCGAGGGCGGCGAGGGCGGCCGGGGTGAGGCCCTGGACGCTCTTGCCGAGGCGCTCGTTGCAGCGCTGGACGAAGTGGGCGACGAGGAAGGGGAGGTCCTCGATGCGCTCGCGGAGCGCCGGGAGGTGGATCGGGACGACGTTGAGGCGGTAGTAGAGGTCCTCGCGGAAGAGGCCGCCCGCGATCATGTCCTCGAGGTTGCGGTTGGTGGCGGCGATCAGGCGCACGTTGACGCGGAGGGTCTTTACGCCGCCGACGCGTTCGAACTCGGACTCCTGGATCGCGCGCAGGAGCTTGACCTGGATCTCCTTGGGGATCTCGCTGACCTCGTCGAGGAAGAGGGTCCCGCCGTCAGCGAGCTCGAAGCGGCCCGCGCGGCTCGAGACGGCGCCGGTGAAGGCGCCGCGCTCGTGGCCGAAGAGCTCGCTCTCGACGAGGCCGGCCGGGATCGCGGCGCAGTTGACCTTGATGAAGGGGCTGGTCCGCCGCGGCGAGCCGAGGTGGAGGGCGCGGGCGACCAGCTCTTTGCCGGTGCCGCTCTCGCCAGTAATGAGGACGGTGCTCGGGCTGGCTGCGACGGTGCCGACGATCTCGCGGATCTTCTCCATCTGTGCGGAGCGGCCGACCATGCCCGCGGCGGCGCAGGGATCGGCGATCTCGCCGAGCGGCGGGCTCGGCTGAACGGTCGGCCCGGAGCGGTCGCGGGTGGCGATCGCCCGCTGGAGGATCTGGTCGATCTGATCCTTGTCCCAGGGCTTCTCGAGGTAGTCGAAGGCGCCGAGCTTGACGGCCTCGACGGCGCTGTCGATGCTGCCGTAGGCGGTCAGGAGGATGACGGGGAGGCCCGGCTCGTGGACCTGGAGCGCCTTGAGCAGGCCCATGCCGTCGAGGGCGGGCATGCGCAGGTCTGTGATCACGGCGTCGAAGGTGCGCGGCGGGGAGGCGCGCACGCGGGCGAGGGCGGCCGCGCCGTCGACCTCGGTGTGGACCTCGTAGCCCTGCTGGCGGAGGAGGGCGCTGTGGACCTTGCGCAGGTTGGGTTCGTCGTCGACGAGGAGGATCCGATGCTGTGGTTGGGTCAAGGGGGGACCTGCTTGAAGGTTCAGGCGGGCGCTTCGGCGCGGGGCTGTTGGAGCGCGGGGAGGACGACGGTGAACTGGGCGCCGCCGGACTCGGGGACGCTGACCTCGATGAGGCCGCGGTGATTCTCCACGATTCGCTGGCTAATGGGCAGCCCCAAACCGGTGCCCGAGGGCTTGGTGGTGTGGAAGGGGACGAAGAGGTTCCCGAGGGTGCCAGGGGCGAAGCCGGGCCCGTTGTCGCGGACGGTCAGGGTGACGGCGTCGCCGTTGCCGAGGCCGTGGCGGCGGACGCCGAGGGAGATGAAGACCCGGCCGGCGGGGGTCTGGCCGGCGATCGCGTCGAGCGCGTTGCGGACCAGATTAATAAGGACCTGGCGGAGGGCCTCGGCGTCGCCCCGGATCGCCGGGAGGTTCCCGAAGGGGGCGACGGTGACCCGGGCGCGTGACTCGTCGTCGAGGAGGCGGAGGGTGGCGGCGATGACGTCGGGGAGGGCGATGGTGTCCATCTGCCCGGAGTAGGGGCGGGAGTAGGTCAGGAATTGCGTGACGACGCGGTTGAGGCGGTCGACCTCCTCGACGATGACGCCGAGGAACTCACGTGTGACGGGGTCGGCGTGCTGCAGGTTGGGCTCGACGACCTGCACGGCGCCCTTGATCGCGCCGAGGGGGTTGCGGATCTCGTGGGCGAGGCCGGCCGCCATCTGCCCGAGGGCGGCGAGGCGGTCGCGCTCCTTGCGCTTCTCGTAGACGGCGGAGTTCTCGATCATCACCGCGGCCTGGGCGACGACGCCTTCGAAGAGCTCCACCTCCTCGCGCGAGAAGGGCTCGAGCAGGCGCTCGTCGTCGACGAAGAGGACGCCGAGCAGGTCGAAGCGGGCCGAGCCCTCGCCGTCGGCCGCGGTGAGGCCGCGGATCGGCAGCGCGAGGCTGGCGCCGACCTCGCTGAGGGTGTCGAGGCACTCGTCGAGCTCGGCGCGGTGCTCGAGCAGGGCCCGCTCGCGCTGCCGCTGCAGGACGTCGCGGAGGAGCGGGCCGGGCTGGCGCATGCGCGCGAAGAGGGGCCTGCGGGTGGCGAGGTCGAGGCTGCTCGGGGGGGCGGCGCCGAGGCTGCCGCGGGCGCGGAGGGCGAGGCCCTGACGGTCGAGGAGGTAGAACGAGGCGCGGGTGATCCGGCCGGAGTCGCGGAGCGTGTCCATGACGATCCGGACCATGTCGTCGGGGTCGATGACGTTGACGAGCTGGCGGCGGAGGCGGCTGAGGAGGGCGCGGAAGGCGGTGCGGTCGCGGAAGAGCCAGTGCTCGAGGCGGCGGTCGAACTCGGTGCGGAGGGGATCGATGAGGACGAGGACCGCGAAGGAGGCGAGCAGGGTGTTGAAGACGAGGAGCATCGGCTCGCCAGCGACGGTGAAGGGGAGCCAGAGGACGAGCGCGGCGTAGACGGCGGTGACGGTGACGACGAGGACGGCCATGCTGGCGATCCGCCCGAGGATCTCGGGCAGGTCGAGGAGGCGCTCGCGGGTCAGCGTCTGGGCCATGAAGTAGAGGTAGACGGCGGTGATGATCGGGCCGACGACGGGGATCCCCGGGTGACCGAGGGCGAGGGCGAGGAGGCTGGCGGAGAAGAGGTAGAGGAGGCGAGGCCGGGCGGCTGTGCCCTCGGCGGCCCGCGCCGCGCGCCAGAGGCGGGTGACGACGAAGAAGAGGCCCGAGACGACGTAGAGATCGATCGCGGCGTCGACGACGCGCCACCAGGGGTCGGCGCCGAGGCCGGGGAAGGCGAGGACGATCACCTGGGCGGTGAGGAGGACGCCGAGCAGGGGCCCCTGCAGCGGGTTGGTGCCGGGGGCGGGGCGGGCGGTCGGAATGAAGCCGTTAAAGAAGCGATCGGCCAGGAGCGGGAGGAGCAAGCAGAGGGTGTTGGCGATCCACTGCGAGCGGGCGAGCCCGGGCAGCCCGGCGAAGAAGCGCGCCAGGTGGAAGAGCCCGAGGACGAGGCAGAAGGCGAAGAAGCGCTGGAACTGGTCGCGCGTGCGGTCGCGCAGGTAGACGCTCGTGCCGATGGCGGCGGCGACCGCGGCGGCGAGCAGCGAGCTCAGGCTGGCATAGAGGTTGGTCGCGGACACGCGCAGTGGAGGATAGCAGGCCCCGCGGGCGGGTTTCGTCGCGTCTTGGCGGCGGAGGCGGCGTTGTGGCATGCTCGCGGCCATGGCAGCCACACTCATCGACAGCGACGCCCGCGCGCAGCAGCTCGCCCGCGCGATCGCCTCGGACATTCAGCTCTACAACAAGCAGAAGATCGAGGAAGCGCTGATCAACGACAACTTCTTCGAGGCGCTCGCGGAGGAGATCACTGAGGGGCGCGACCTGTTCCGCGGCCGCGTCACCCCGGAGCTGTTCCGGAAGAACTACTATGACCGGGCGATCGTCGACCGCGTGATCAAGCCGATGGCGAGCCTGAAGACGCATATCTGGTAGCTCGCCCTGCTGCTTCGCCTCGGACCAGAGGCGCTCGGGCGGCGCCTCGACCACGCCCTCGTGGCTGCGCTCGCGCGTGGCGGGCTCTCGTGTACGCGCTCGCAGCTCGCGCGTGCGTTCGCCGCGGGGAAGGTGTGCTCAGGTGGGGCGGCGATGAAGGCGTCGAAGCTGGTCGACGCGGAGATCGAGGTCGAGGTCGAGCTCTTGGCGCCGGAGCCGCTCGACGCGACGCCGGAGGCGCTGCCGCTGCGGGTGGTGTTCGAGGACGAGCACCTCCTGGTGATCGACAAGCCGGCGGGGATGGTCGTGCACGCGGGGCCCGGGCACGCGAGCGGGACCCTGGTGAACGCGGTCCTCTACCACGTGGGCGCGGAGGCGGAGGACCTGCCGGTGTTGCCGGGGAACGACGCGACGCGGCCGGGCGTGGTGCACCGGATCGACCGCGACACGAGCGGGCTGGTGGTGGTGGCGAAGCACATGCGGGCGCAGGAGGGGCTGGCGTCGCAGCTCCGCGAGCACACGATGCGGCGCCGCTACCTTGGGGTCGTGCGCGGGGTCCCGGACTTCGCGACGAGGACGATCCGCTCGCTGCACGGCCGCGATCCGCGAGATCGCCGGCGTTTCACGTGGGAGGTCGCGGACGGGCGCCTCGCGGTCACGCACGCGCGGGTGCTGCGACGGCTCGCGGGCGCGGGCGAGCTCGAGTTTCGCCTCGAGACCGGACGGACCCACCAGATCCGGATGCACTGCAAGATGATCGGGTTGCCGATCCTGGG
The DNA here is from genome assembly GCA_964567335.1 of uncultured Nannocystis sp. Taxonomy (GTDB): domain Bacteria; phylum Myxococcota_A; class Polyangia; order Nannocystales; family Nannocystaceae; genus Nannocystis. Next base: position 11,434 of record CAZMML010000020.1, read on the forward strand.
CGACGTGCTCTACGGCGGACTCGGGGGGCCTGAGCCGATCCGCGGCCTGGCGGCGGCGCTCGGGCGGCACGCCTTACACGCGGCGTCGCTCGGGTTCAGGCACCCGATCACCGGGGTCGAGATCGATCTCGAGAGCCCCTTGCCGCCGGAGCTCGCGGCGCTGATCGGAGCGCTGTGTCTGCGGTGATCGAGCGGGCGACTGGTTTCCCCGCGGAGGTCGTGCACGGCTTCACGACGCGGATCGGCGGGGTGAGCGAGGGTCGACACGCGAGCCTCAACCTCGGGGATCGGTGGGGAGACGCGCCGGAGGCGGTCGTTGAGAACCTGCGCCGGGTGGCCGCTGGCGGGGGTTTTGCGGTCGCGGCGTTGCGTCGCGTGCGGCAGGTGCACGGGCGCGAGGTGTTGCGGGCGACGGAGCTCGCGGCGGGGCACGAGGGAGACGCGCTGTGGGCCCGCGCGGACGACGGGATCGTCGTCGGGGTGCTGACCGCGGACTGTGTGCCGGTGCTGTTGACGGATCGGGGCGCGAGGGTCGTTGCGGCGGTCCACAGCGGGTGGCGCGGCACGGTGCTGGACATTGTGGGAGCGACGGTCGCCGCGCTCGCCGCGGAGGTCGACAGGCGCGACCTGGTGGCGGCGATCGGGCCCTGCATCGAGGTCGAGGCCTTCGAAGTCGGCGAGGAGGTCGCGCAGGCGTTCTCACCCGAGTTCGTGAGGCGCGACTTGGGGCCGCGTCCGCACGTAGACCTTGTCGCTGCGGTGCGGTCGCAGCTTCTTGGCGCGGGGATCCCCGCGGAGCGCATCGAACGGGTGGGCGGGTGTACCCACGCCCATCCGGAGCGCTACTTCAGCTATCGCCGCGACGGCGCGGGCATCGGGCAGATGCTCGCGTTCGTCGGGCCGCGGCGGTAGCGGCTACTCCTTCTTCTTGCCGTCGACCGTGAGGTTGCCGTACTGGTCGGCGAGGGTCGCGCGCTTGGATCCGAAGATCCCCTGGAAGGTGAACATCATCATCCACAGGAAGAGGCCCGCGAAGAAGACGATGATGAAGATCTGAAGGATGCCGCCGACGTTGCTGACGGGCGGCTTGGAGGCTTCGAGCTCCCACTTGTTGTCGGCGATTTCGGCAGCGGACATGGTTGGCACTCCGGGCGCGGGCGCGAGCCCGAAACGAAGGTAGCACGGGTTCGGTTTACGCGACAAGCGGCCGTGTGGCGGGAACCCGGGGGAGATCTCGCGCCTACTGGCGCTGGCCGGACTGGCGGACCGCGCGCCCGCCGACGAGGTCGAGGCCATAGGCGGGGAGGATCTGGCCGGTGAGGTTCTGGAGCTCAACAGTGGCCCGCAGGTAGTCGATCTGGGCGTTGAGGGCGTTAAACTGGGCCAGCGCGAGCTCGTCTTGGCGGAAGAGCACGTCGTAGCTGGTCGAGCGGCCGACGCGGTAGCGGGCCTCCTCGGCGCGGAGGTTGGACTCGGCCAAGCGGACCGACTCGGAGGTGATCGTCATGCGGGCGCTGGCGTTGCGCATGGAGTTGACGGCGCGGATCACGGCGACGGAGATCTGCTGGCGAGACTTCTGGAAGTTGAGCTCGGCCTTCTGGATCTCGAGGATGACGCGCTCGTGGTTGGCCTTGGGGGCGCGGCCCTGGATGTCGAAGTTGAAGTTGAGCTCGCCGCGCATCGTGAAGTCGGCGAAGAGGCCGCTGCTGATGTCGGTGGCGCCGTCAGTGGCGTTGAAGAAGTTCTTGAAGACCTCGGACCAGGTGGCGCGCTTGGCCGGGAGGCCGGCGTCGGGCACGGCGGCGAAGTCGATGCTGCGGCCCTGAGGGGTGAAGACGAAGCGGAAGTCGAGCTGCGGGAGGCGTTGGTTGGCGGCGACGAGCTCGTCGACGCGGCGGCTGGCGATGCTGATCTCGAGGGCACGGAGCTGCGGATTGGCCGCGAGCGCCTTCTTGATCTCGGCCTGGAGGTCGATGTCCCGGGCGGCGAGGGCCTGGGGGTCGGTCATGGGGATGATACCGAGGACCTTGCGATCCTCGAAGGTCTGGCCCATGAGGCTGCGGAGGGTCAGGCTGCGGTCGAGGAGGAGGTTCTCGGCGAGGACGACCTCGTTCTCGCGGGCGATGAGGGTCTGGGTGATCGTGTCGAGGTCGAGCTGCGACTTGCGGCCGGCGGTGACCTCGGCCTTGACGCGCCGGTGCTGCTCCTGGGTCGTGGCGGCGCTGCGGCGCTTGTTGTCGAGGTCGCGGGAGGCGAAGAGGAGGTCCCAGTAGGCGAGGATCAGGTCGCGGACGGCCTGTTGGGCGATTTGCTGCTCGTTGGCCTCCATCTGTGAGCGGGCGATCCGGGCGCGGTCGATGTCGGCGCGGTTGACCCGCACGCCGGCGTTGCGCAGCAGGGGGTGGGTGAAGGTCAGGGTCGGCGCGATCAGGTAGGTCGTCAGCAGGCGGGTGCCGGCGCCGGCGTTGGCGATGTTGATCGGCTGGATCGTCGAGGTGCGGGAGGTCAGGAAGGTGAGGTTGATCTGGCCGCCCGACTCGAGCTTGCGGTCGAAGCCGAAGGAGCCGGAGAGGGTCTTCTGACCGACGAAGAGGGCGAACTGCGAGCCGCGCTGCGGGGCGACCTGCTTGAGGGCGGTGGCGTTGGCGGTGAGGAAGACATCGTACGCCCCGAGCGCGGCCATGAGCTGCTTCTCGGTGATGGCGATGTCGATCGCGGTGCTGCGCAGGTCGATGTTGGTCTCGAGGGCGGTCTTCAGGACCTGGCTCAGCTCGAGCCCTTCGACGGCGAACGAGAGCGGGTAGAGCTCGCTCGGATCGCCGCGGATCTCGGCCCCGGGCGGGAGGGGCGGTTGGTCTGAGGGACCTGGCACTGGGGGCAGGTCCGTGGGGATCGGCCGCGGCCGCAGCGGGACGCCGCGTCCGGAGGTCGGCCCGGTCGTGGGCGGAGGGGCGGAGGCCGGCGCCGTCGGGGCGGTGGTCGGGCTCGGGTTGAAGTTGACGGAGGGCGTGTTCCGCGGCTCGGACGGAGGAGGTGTCGGTTGCACCCGCGGATCGGTGACCATGCCCGTGTTCGGATCGAGGCCGCCGGGGGTCGGGGCGGTGACCAGCGCGGCGAGCAACGTGACGAGGACGCTCAGCACAGACGAGAAGGGCTAGTAGCGCCGCGGCGGGCTTGGGTCAAGCGGCAGGCGGGGCGCGCGGGCGGGGCGGGCGCGCGGGGCGCGTCGCGCGAGGGTACGAGGGGTGAAACCGCGGGGCAGGGGTCGGGGTCGCGGGGGTGTGTGAGCCAGGTCCGGGGCGCGGGGGCGCCTCTTCGCGCGGGTCAGGGGGCGACGTTCACGTTGAGCCACCACCAGTCGACGCCCGAGCGGCTGTCCTGAAGGACATAATAAAGGGTCGCGCGGCCGTCGGGGGGAGACTCCTCCTCGTCGTCTTTGCCGAGCTCCATGGTCCACTCGTTGTAGCTCTTGGGGTCGTCGCTGCCGCCGGCGAGGAGGACGCCCCAGGTGCGGAACCAGGAGCCGTCGAGGCGCTCTTGCTGGGTCTCAGAGCCGCCGCCGCCGGCGCCTGCGTTGATCGGGACAAGGTAGCTCTGGAGGTCGACTTCAGGGGTGGTGGTGTCGATCCGGAGGGTGTCGCCGAGGTTAACCTCGACGGTCGCGCCGCGGGGCTGCTCGCCGAGGTCGGTGGCGTTGTCCGCGGGGTCGATGCGGGTGACGTTGAAGCTGCTGATCCGCGGGTTGCGATCGCTGTCGGGTATGTCCTCTGGGTCAGGCGCCTCGCCGAGCTGCGGGGGGAGCATGACGCCGAACATC
>CAZMML010000021.1:0-15067 GCA_964567335.1 uncultured Nannocystis sp.
GATCGTGTACTTGCTCGAGCCGGAGCCCTGCACCTCGACCGAGGCGCCGTCTGCTAGATCGGACATGTCCCCACCGCCTTGCGCTCGCAGCGTACCCGAGCGCGCTGATCTGCGGCAGATCGCGGGGGCGCGGGGGTGCGCTGCGCGAGGGCGCGCGGCGCGTTCGCGCGCGTCAGGGGCCGAGGAGGGCGGGCAGGGCGAGCAAGGCGGCGAGCGCCGCGGAGACGAGGTGTCCGGCCGCGAACCAGCGCCACGCGAGGGCGAGGGAGAGGGCGGCGGTGAGGAGCCGGGAGGCGAGGGCCCAGCGACGTCGACCCTCGCGCGTGAGCTCGGCGGCGGCGGCGTGCAGCGGCAGGGCCGCCGCGAGGCTGAAGACGGCGAGGATCCCTTCGCGTCCCGCGTACCAGAGGACGAGCGCGCCCCAGGCGGGGATCGCCGGGCTCTCCGGGGCGTGGCCGAGGGCCCAGTAGAGGATCCAGGCGATCGCGTGCCCGAGGGCGGCGAGGAAGAAGTAGAGCGGGGCGGCGCTGCCGGGGGCGGGCGGCCCGGCGGCAGCGTCGGGGGCGCCCTCGGTGGTGGAACGAAGAGACATTTCCTGAAGGACAGTTTGGGTCGCGGCGCGCTGCGGCGGGAGGTCGGGCGAGCCTAGCCGTGGTCATGTCTTGAAGGTCAGGCGACGCCGACGGCCGGTCCGTGCGGGCGCTCGCGTCGGGGGCGCTTGAGCGCGCTGGCGAGCGGTGCTAGGCGTGGGACATGCGCGGACTTGCGCGGACCTGGGCGCCCCTCCTCTTCTCTTCGATCTCCGCCTGCGGCGACGCGGGCGGCGGCACCGGCGCCGGCAGCGGCTCGACGACCTCGACCGGCGGCTCTTCGACGGGCACCGCCACGAGCTCGGGGACCTCGACCGGCGCGGCGCCGACGACCAGCGGCAGCGAGGGCGCGACCGGGACCAGCACCGGCGGGCTCAAGCTCGACGTCGGGGCCGACACGGGGCCCGGGGACGCGTGCAAGGTGGTGGAGGACGACGGGACGGCCAAGTGCACCGACAAGGCGCCGCCCGACAGCTTCGAGCCGGCGGTGCAGTGGGAGTGGTCGGGTCAGGACGGCTACCGCGAGTGCACGGTGACGCCGCTGGTCGCCAACTTCACCGACGACGACGGGAACGGGTCGATCGACCTGTGCGACGTGCCCGACGTGGTGATCGTGGCCGACGACGCGTCGACGACCAAGGGGGCGCGGATGTTCCTGCTCGACGGGGCGACGGGGGCGCTCCACTTCGCGTTCGAGGGGCTGGTCGACCGCAGCCCGACGCCGGCGCTCGGGGACATCGACGGCGACGGGCTGGTCGAGGTGGTGACGACGCTGCCGGCGACCGACGACATGATCACGCCGATCGACCCTGCGATCGTGGCCTTCGAGCACGACGGCTCGATCAAGTGGACGTCGACGGCGAAGCTGGGGACGGCCTTCGTGTGGGCGACGACGACGGCGCTCGCCGACGTCGACGGGGACGGGGCCGTGGAGGTGGCGATCGGCAACCTCCTCCTCGACGCCGCGGGCGAGCTGCTGACGACCTTCCCGGCGGCGGAGATCACGGGCGACGGCTACTCGATCGCGTCGCCGGTGCCGGCCGACCTCGACGGCGACGGCGACCTCGAGATCCTCTTCGGCCGCGCGGCCTACCACCACGACGGCGCGCTGTACTTCGTGCAGCCGGCGGTGAAGAGCTCGGGCTTCTCGCAGGTCGCGGACCTCGACGGGGACGGCGCGCCCGAGGTGCTGGTGACGACGCGCGACGGGATCACGCTGCTGGAGGCGGATGGGTCGGTGGTCTACGCGGACAAGCGGCCGACCGGCGCGCCGGCCGAGCACCTCAACTGGGCCCGGCCGGCGGCGATCCACGACCTCGACGGCGACGGCGGGCCGGAGTTCTTGCTGAGCTCGAAGGACCAGTACTCGGCGTTCCGGCCGGACGCGAGCGTGATGTGGTCGACGCCGGTGCTCGACGCCAGCGGCGCGGCCGCGGGCTCGGCCTTCGACTTCCTCGGCGACAGCACGGCCGAGGCGATCTACGGCGACGAGGGGACGATGCGGGTCTTCGACGGGGTGAGCGGGGCGGTGCTGCTCGAGACGCCGCGCTCGTCGTGGACGGCGATCGAGTTCCCGAACGTGGTCGACGTCGACAACGACGGCTCGGCGGAGATCCTGGTGGTGAGCGTCGATCAGGCGCCGACCCTGCGGGTGATCAAGGACGCGCAGGACCGCTGGATCCCGGCGCGGCGGATCTGGAACCAGCACGCGTACCACGTCACGAACGTGCGCGAGGACGGCACGATCCCGGCGGCGCAGGCGCCGAGCTGGGAGCGCCTCAACACCTTCCGGACGCAGGCGCAGATCACGGCCGGCGGGGCGGCCTGCCTGCCGCCGCCGGGATGAACCAGTGGCTCGTCCCTCCGAGCTCCGCGCCGCGCTCGACGACCTCGCCGGCCGGGCCGAGGCCGGGCGCGGCGCCGTGTTCACGCGCCCGGAGGTGGTGGCGTCGATCCTCGATCTCGCGGGCTACACCGTCGACGCGCCGCTCCACCGCAGGTCGCTGCTCGAGCCCTCGTTCGGCGCCGGTGACTTCCTCCTGCCCGCCGTCGACCGGCTGCTCGCCGCCTGCGAGGCGGCGGACCTGGCGCCGGACGCGGCGCGGCGGCTCGGCGCGGCGCTCCGCGGGGTCGAGATCCATCCGCCCTCGTTCGAGGCGACGCGCGCGGCCCTGCGCGCGCGGCTGCTCGCGTGGGGCGCGAGCCGGCGCGACGCGACGTGGCTCTGCGACGCGTGGCTGATCCGCGACGACTTCCTGCTCGCGCCGCTCGCGGGGCCCTTCGACGTCGTGGTCGGCAACCCGCCCTACGTGCGGCAGGAGCGGATCGCCGCGCCGCTGCTCGCGGAGTATCGCCGGCGCTACCGGACGATCTACGACCGCGCCGACCTCTACGTCCCCTTCTTCGAGCGCGGCTTGCAGCTCCTGGGCGAGGAGGGTCGGCTCGCCTTCATCTGCGCCAACCGCTGGCTCAAGAACAGGTACGGCGGGCCGCTGCGCGGGCTGATCGCGCGCGAGTTCCACCTCTCGCACTACATCGACCTGGAGGGGGCCGACGCGTTCCAGTCCGAGGTGAGCGCGTATCCGGCGATCACGGTGATCCGCCGCGGCCAGGGCGCGGTGACGCGGATCGCCCGCCGGCCGGAGGTGGGGCGCGAGCTGCCGGCGATCACGCGGGCGATGCTGCAGGTCGGGGCGGCGCTGGATCCACGCGTCGAGGAGGTCGAGCGGGCCGTCCGCGGCAGCGAGCCGTGGCTGCTCGACGCGGCCGACCAGCTCCGCGTGCTGCGCCGGCTCGAGCGCGACTTCGTGGAGGTCGAGGACGCCGCGTGCAAGGTCGGGATCGGGGTGGCGACCGGCGCCGACAGGATCTACGTCGGCGACCTCGACGACCTGCCCGTCGAGGCGGCGCGCAAGTTGCCGCTGGTGATGGCGGGGGACCTGCAGGAGGGCGCCCTGGTGTGGCGCGGCAAGGGGGTGGTCAACCCCTTCGAGCCGGACGGCAGCCTGGCCCCGCTGGACCGCTACCCCCGCTTCGCCGCGTTCGTCCGCCGGCACCGGGCGATCCTCGGCGGGCGTTACGTCGCACAGCGGAGCGGGGCGGGTTGGTACCGCACGATCGATCGGATCGACGACGCGCTGACCACCACGCCCAAGCTGCTGATCCCCGACATCAAGGGCGAGCCGACGGTGGTGTTCGACGAGGGTCGCTATTACCCGCACCATAACCTCTACCACGTGACCTCGTCGGCGTGGGACCTGCGCGCGCTGGCGACGATCCTCCGCTCGTCGGTCGCGGTCCTCTTCGTGTCGGCCTACTGCGTGAAGATGGCGGGGGGATTCCTGCGCTTTCAGGCGCAGTACCTGCGGCGGATCCGGATCCCGCGCTGGGCGGACGTGCCAGCCGCGACGCGCGCGGCGCTGATCGCCGCGGCGCCGACCGACCGGGCGGCGATCGATCGCGCGGCCTTCTCCGCGTACGGGCTCCGCGAGGCCGAGGCCGCGACGGTGCGGCAGGCGGCCTCGGACGCCCGCGTCGGGCGCAAGCCGTGAGCGGGCGCCTCAGGTCGGGCGGGCGTCGAGGGCCTGGCGCACCCGCGCAGCGAGGTGCTCGAAGCTGCCGGCGGCGACGACGCCCTCGCCGCTGGCCTGTCGGCTGAGCCCGAGGATCCGCAGCTCGGGTTGGGCCTTCTGCAGCGCGCGCCCGAGCTCGGCGACGCTGCCGCCGGGGAGCTCGGTGGAGACGAGGGCGAGCGCGGGGGGACCGGCAGCGAGCTGGCGCAGGGCCTCGAGGGCGTCGGTGAGATCGACGACGGGGTGGACGCGGTAGCCGAGGAGCTCGAGCGCGGCGCAGACGGCGGCGCTGAGGGGGAGGTCGTCCTCGACGAGGAGGATCGACTCGACGCCGCGGAGGTCGGGCGGCGGTCCGACCTCGGGGGCGCGCGGGAGCGAGAAGACGCGCGGGAGGTGGATCTCGACGAGGAGACCGAGGGCGTCGCGGGCGAGGCGGAGGGCGCCGCCGGCGGCGCGGGCGGCGGCCTGGGCGAGGACGAGGCGCGCGGAGGCTTCATCGGGGCTCGCGTCCGCGGCGAGCGGGGCGGCGGTGAGGGCGATCCGCACGTACTCGCCGGCGGGGAGCCCGTGCGCGAGGCTCCGCTCGGTGCGGAGGGTCTGCGGCGAGACCTCGATGGCGACGCGGGCGCCCGGCGCGAGCTGCGGCGCGAGGTGGCGGGCGAGGGCGACGACGAGCTGCTCGAGCTGCCGCGGGTCGGCCCGCACGGCGCAGCGCAGGCCCTCGCCGGGGAGATCGAGGGCGACGTGGTCGCCGAAGATCCGCGCGAGGACCCGGCCCATGCGGGCGATCAGCGCAGCGGGGACGAGGTCGATCGGATCGAGGAGCTGGCGGCGGGCGAAGGCGCCGAGCTGGCGGATGAGGTCGGCGCCCTCGCGCGCGAGGGCCTGCGCGCGACCCTCGCAGGTGCGCGCGAGCTCGCCCAGCACCGGCTCGAGGTCGGCCTGGAGGGCGGCGGTGAGGCGGGCGAGCGAGGCGCCGCGCTCGGCGTGACGGAGGGCGGCGGCGACCTGGATCCGCTCCGTGAGATCCTCGCTGACGACGAGGAGGCCGCCTGACCCATCGGTCATGGGGATCCTGCTGACGAGGTGGAGCTGCTCGCGGCCGGGGGCGAGCGGGGTCGCCTCGACGCGGCCGAGCTGAGGGCGACCGGCGGCGAGGACCTCGGCCTCGCGTCGTCGGGCGGACTCGCCGCGCTCGCCGAGCTCGGGGTCGATGACCAGCTCGAGGTCGTCACGGCCGAGGAGCTGGGCGCCGGTGAGGCCCGCCGCGCGCGCGAAGGCGCGGTTGCAGCCGCGGTACCGCAGCGCCGAGTCCTTCCAGGCGATCCGCTGGGGGAGCTGGTCGAGGACGCGGGAGGCCTGGTCGGCCCGCGCGAGGGCGAGGGTGAGGGCGGCGGCGAGGGCGGCGGCGGCCTGCTCATGGGCCTCGGTCCACTGGAAGCGGGGCGCGTTGGAAGCGAGGAGGAGGACGCCCGCGAGGCCCTCGGCCCGCGCCGGGGCGGCGAGGAGCGCCGGGGCGCCGAAGAGGCGCAGCGGCTTGAGCTCGGGTGGGGCGGGCTCGCCGGCGGGGAGCACGAGGCAGCGGCCCTCGCCGAGGACGTCGAGCCACCGCGGCGGCAGGCGGAGATCTTCCGGGCGCGAGCTCGGCCGCTCGCGCTGCCACACGCCGCGCGGACCGAAACAGGGGCCGCTCGGCTCGAGGAAGGCGGCGAAGTCGAGGCCCGCGGGGCCCGCGTAGGCGCCGAGGACCCGCTCGCACAGGGCCTCGGCCGGGCCCGGGACGAGCAAGGCCTGCAGCGCGGCGGCGAGGGCGGGGAGGTGGCGCGGGTCGCCGAGTTCGGACATCGGGCGCGGCGAGTGTATCTTCTCCGGGCCATGAATGAACTCCCGCGGGCGCTGCTCCTCGACCTCGACGGCACGCTGGTCCACAGCGAGGCGATCCACGCCGAGGGGCTGGCCCGCTTCTGCGCCGCCCGCGGGCTGGTGCTCGGCGAGGCGGAGCGGAGCTTCGTGATCGGGCACGCGTGGCAGGAGATCTACGCCGAGCTCAGGCTCGGCGAGCGGCTGGGGCTGAGCCTCGCCGAGGTGCTGGAGGGCGCGATCCAGGCGAAGGAAGAGATGTTCGCCGAGGGCTTGACCATCCCGGTCCTCGCCGGCGGGCGCGAGCTGGTCGCGCTGGCTCGCGAGGCTGGGATCCGGATGGCGATGGTCAGCGGATCGGCGCGGGCGGAGATCGCCCAGGCGCTCGCGGTGCTCGGCATCGGCGACGCGCTCGAGTTCTACCTCGGCTCCGAGGACGTGACCCACGGCAAGCCCTCGCCGGAGGGCTACCTGACGGCGGCGGCGCGGCTCGGGGTGCCGCCAGCGCGTTGCCTCGTGGTCGAGGACAGCGAGGCTGGGATCGCGGCGGCGCGGGCGGCCGGGATGCGAGTGCTGGCGACGGCGGCGGCGAACGTCCCGGAGGGCGCGCCCGGGCACCAGCGTCAGGCGCTCGCCCACCGCGTGGTGCCGACGCTGGTCGGGGTGCAGCTCGCCGATCTCGCGGCCCTGATGGCGGGAGCTCCGTGAGCTCGCCGGTCCTCGTGGTGCTGCCGGACAACGAGGCGAGGGTCGACCTCGCCCGGCCCTTGCTCGGCGTGCCGTCGGCGATCCGCCTCGCGGGCGCGGCCCGGCGCGCCGGCTTCGCCGAGGTGATCCTTGCTCCGGGTACATGTGCGGAAGTTCCTGGCGCGAGGGCGCTGTCGACCGGCGACCCGGTGGGCGCGCCGGCGCTGGTCGCGTTCGAGGGGGCCGTCATCCGCGAGGCGCTCCTGCGCTCGGTCCGCGAGCGCCCGCTCGCGGACGAGGACGGCTATTCGCTCGGGGACGCGGTCGGTCGCCCGACCGCGTGGCGCACCGGACACTTGACCTCCGTGCCGGCGGAGATGCCGATCGCGGAGGAGATCGAGTGGCCCGAGGGGCTGGGCCCGGAGGATCTCGCGCGGCTGGTGTACGCGGAGGATCGCCCGCGGGCCGAGGCCGTGATCTGGGCGGGAGAAGGGGAGGTCGGCGCGAGCGCGCCGTGGGGCCCGCTGCGGCGGGCGCTGCTCCGCCGGCTCGCCGACGGGGGCCGCCCGCTGGGGCAGATCGAGCTCGCGGCGGTCCTCTGCGCGGTGCTCTCGGGGGCCGCCGCGCTCGTGTTCGGCCGGGTCGGGCTGGCGCTCGGCGCGGCGCTCCTGGCCCTCGGCGTGCAGGTGGCGGAGGTGCTCCCGGCGCTCGCGCGGCTGGTCGCCGGACGCGGGGGGCGGGCGGACGCGCTGTGGCTCGCGCCGGCGGTGCGGCCGCTCGGGCACGCGGCGCTGACCGCGGCGTTGACCTACATGCTGGTGGCCGAGAGCGGGCGCTCGAGCGTCGCGGGGCTGGTGCTGCTGGCGCTCGGCGCAGGGGCCGCGAGCCTCTCCCTCGTGCACGCCCGCGCCGTGCTGCGCGGCGAGCGGCCGCGCTTCGAGATCCCCGGCGCAGAGGCCCTCGCGGAGCGGCTCGGGACGCGTCTCTCGCCCTGGCTTCAGAGCGACGTCCGGATCGAGCTCGTCGTCTTCGCGCTGGCACTCGTGGGCGAGCCGGGGCTGCTCTGGGGCGCGCTCGTCGCCGTCGCGCTGGCGCGGCTGTGGCGGTGGTTCGTCTCGCCGCGGGCGTGAGGTGGCGCCGCGGGCTCGCGCCTGGCCGATCGTTCTGGTCCCGTCAGATCAGGCGCAGGGAGGGCGCAAGCTTGGCGCAGTGTTTGACCCCCCCTGGCCCCGGTGCTAGGGTTCCCGCGGGCCTCCCGGCCCTCTCCTCTGGCCCCCTCCTCTGGCCCCCCAATACTTCATGGCACGCAAGATCCCCCTCCTCCCGCTCCGCGAACTCATCGTCTTCCCCCACGAGGTCGTGCCGCTCTTCGTCGGCCGCGAGAAGTCGATCAGCGCCCTGGAGGAGGCGATGGCGACCGACCGCAGCATCCTCCTGTGCGCGCAGAAGAAGGCGAAGGTCAACGATCCGAGGCCGGACGGGATCCACACCTTCGGGACGATCGGCAGCATCATCCAGCTCCTGCGCCTGCCGGACGGGACCGTGAAGGTGCTGGTCGAGGGCAAGACCCGGGCGAAGATCACCCGCTATCTCGATCATGACCGCTACTTCTTGGTCGAGGTCGACGTGGTCGACCCGGCGCCGCTGTCGGAGGAGGAGGAGCCGGAGGTCGCCGCGCTGATGCGCTCGGTGCAGGCGACCTTCGAGAACTACGTCAAGCTCAACAAGCGGGTGCCGCCGGAGCTGGCGACCAGCGTGGCGAGCATCGACAACCCGTCGCGGATGGCCGACACCATCGCGGCGCACGTGAACTTCAAGCTGGTGGCGAAGCAGGAGCTGCTCGAGACCGAGTCGGTGCGCCTGCGCCTGGGCAAGCTCTACGAGCTGATGCAGAACGAGATCGAGATCCTCCAGGTGGAGAAGAAGATCCGGACCCGCGTCAAGAAGCAGATGGAGAAGAACCAGAAGGAGTACTACCTCAACGAGCAGATGCAGGCGATCCAGAAGGAGCTCGGCTCGCAGGACGAGTTCAAGAACGAGATCGCGGAGCTCGAGGAGAAGGTGCGCCGCAAGAAGATGAGCGCCGAGGCGGTCGACCGCCTGAAGAAGGAGCTCCGCAAGCTCAAGATGATGAGCCCGATGAGCGCCGAGGCGACGGTGGTCCGCAACTACATCGACACCGTGCTGGCGCTGCCCTGGGACGAGCGCACGGTGGAGAAGCTCGACGTCGAGGAGGCGGAGAAGATCCTCGATCAGGACCACTACGGGCTCGAGAAGCCGAAGGAGCGGATCGTCGAGTACCTGGCGGTGCGCTCGCTGGTGGCGAAGCTGAAGGGGCCGATCCTCTGCCTGGTGGGGCCGCCCGGGGTCGGCAAGACCTCGCTGGCGAAGAGCGTGGCGCGGGCGACCAACCGCAAGTTCGTGCGGGTGTCGCTCGGCGGGGTCCGCGACGAGGCGGAGATCCGCGGCCACCGGCGCACCTACATCGGCGCGATGCCGGGCAAGATCATCCAGGGCCTGCGCAAGGCGGGCAGCAACAACCCGGTCTTCTTGCTCGACGAGATCGACAAGATCTCGATGGACTTCCGCGGCGACCCCTCGGCGGCGATGCTCGAGGTGCTCGACCCGGAGCAGAACAGCGCCTTCGTCGACCACTTCCTCGACCTCGACTACGACCTCTCGGACGTGCTCTTCCTGTGCACGGCCAACTCGCTGCACTCGATCCCGCTGCCGCTGCAGGACCGCATGGAGATCATCGAGCTGTCGGGCTACACGGACGAGGAGAAGATGAAGATCGCCCGCCAGTACCTGATCCCGAAGCAGCTCGAGGCGAACGGGCTCGCGGCGGTCGAGGTGGTCTTCACCGACCAGGCGGTCGGCGAGCTGATCCATCACTACACGAAGGAGGCCGGGGTGCGGAACCTCGAGCGGCAGGTCTCCTCGGTGGTCCGCAAGCTGGCGCGCGAGTACATCAAAGAGGGCAAGAAGAAGAAGGCCTTCAAGGTCGACGTGCGCACCGTGCAGCGGCTCCTCGGGCCGCAGAAGCACCGCTACAACGTCGCCGAGGCGAGCGACCAGATCGGCATGACCAACGGCCTCGCGGTGACGATCTTCGGCGGCGACCTGCTGCCGGCCGAGGTCACGATCTCCGCCGGCAAGAGCAAGGTGACGCTGACCGGGAAGCTCGGCGAGGTGATGCAGGAGTCGGCGCAGGCGGCCGTCACCTACGTGCGCTCGCGCTGCCTCTCCTTCGGCCTCGAGCCGGACTTCAACGAGCACATCGACTTCCACGTCCACTTCCCGGAGGGCGCGGTGCCCAAGGACGGCCCCTCCGCCGGCGTCACGATCGTCACCTCGCTGGTCAGCGCGCTGCTGCAGGTGCCGGTCCGCAAGGACGTGGCGATGACCGGCGAGATCAACCTCCGCGGCAAGGTGCTGCCGATCGGCGGCCTCAAGGACAAGCTCCTGGCGGCCTTCCGTGGCGGGATGAAGGTCGTCATCTGCCCGCGCGACAACGAGAAGGACCTCACCGACGTGCCGAAGAACGTCCTCAAGGCGCTCGAGGTGCGCCTCGCCGACACCATCGACGACGTGCTCCGCGTGGCCCTCGTGCCGCCGGCCGAGGACCACCCGAACGCGGCCTTCCGCAAGTTCATGGCCGGGGAGGTCGCCGCTCCGGCGGACTGGCGGGTGGTCTCGCAGTACCTCGAGGAGCGGCGGCGGAAGGACCCCCGCTCGCACGAGAGCGAGCACGGGCCCCACTGAGCGCGTCGGCCCTACGGGCGCGGCCCGCGCGCTCTCGAGCCTGACGCAGACGGGGGCCGGTGGGCCCCCGGCAGACTATTCCTTCTTGCGGCGGGAGAAGATCGCCTTGATGCCGACGCCGATCCCGATCACGAGGAGGACGAGCGCCTTCTTGGCCGCGAGCAGGCCCTTGAGGATCAGGGCGAAGAGCCCGGCCTTCATGGCGACCTTGCCGGCGATCAGGCCCCCGATCCCGTAGGCGGCGACGGTGTCGATGTCGGGGTTGAAGTCGCTGTAGCGGTTGCCCTGGTCGAACTCGACGAGGGGGTAGATCTTCTCCATCTCGGGCCGGATCTCGGCGAGCTGCGTCATGCCGGCGACGGCGTTGAGCTCGAGGACGCCCTTGCGGCCGAGGACGCGGATCGCGTAGTTCAGCGAGTGCTCGCCGGGGCCGTCCGAGGCGAGCTCCTTGGCCCAGTAGAGGCTGTGTCGCTCCTTGTCGTAGTGGGGCGGCTCGGCCCAGCCGACGAGGTGGAGCGGCGGGAAGCCCTGAGTCTTGCGGGCCTCGTTCTCCTCCTCGGTCGCGGCCTGCATCGAGGTCAGGAGCTCGGCATAGTCGATGTCCTCGGCGTCGTCGTCGCTGACGTGGCCGTCCTCGGTGTAGGTCAGGATCACACCCCAGCCCTTGGGGTCGGCGGGGCTGAGGTCCGCGGAGGTGATCATCCCGAGCGGGCGCTCGCCGGGCGGGTTACCCCACGCCTCGGTGATGATGGTGTGGGCGTCGTCTGGCCCGAGGAAGCGGTACTTCTGGCCGAGGTGGAGGGTGGCGAGGCCGGAGCCGAGCGAGATATCGCCTGTCTGATAGTGCAGCCGCTGGTCGAACTCGGCGAGCGCGAGGGTCCGCAACGCGTCCGCGAGGGCCTCCTCCTCGGGGTTGAGGGTCTCGCCCTTGCCGAGCTTCTCGGCGACCGCCTGGATCGCGGCAGGGTCGGCGTTCTTGAGCTTCTGCTGCGCCTCGGGGCTGAGTTTGTCCCACCCCGGGGGCGGTGGCTCCTCGGGGAGCGCCGGCTCGGGTGGGGGAGCGGGCTCCGTCGCGGGCGGGGTCTCCTTCTCTTTGGGAGATTTCTTGGCGAAGGCTGGCTCAGCGGCGAGGAGCGCGAGCGCGCCGAGGAACAGGGCTGATCGGGGCATGAGGCACAGTAGCACCACGGCATTCCTTGGGGAGCTACCTCCGGCCTGTATTATGTGAGAAGCTTAATGTTCTTGCGGACACGAGGCTTTATGCTACCTGACATGCGATCGTTTGCTCTTGTTTCGTTGCTCGCTTCTTTCGCTTGTGCCTGCGGCGGCTCGCCCCCGGGTGGTGGATCCGGGACGGAGTCAGAGAGCGGCACCGGCTCGACTGAGTCGACGGGTTCGCCGACCACGACGACCAGCACGACCACCAACATGTGCACGCCCGGACAGAGCGTCCCCTGCGTGTGCAACGACGGACAGAACGGGGCGCAGGTCTGCAACGACGGCGGGACCTTCGATGCCTGCGAGTGCACCGGCGGGACCTCGAACACGACGACCACCACGACGACCACCACGGACGGGACGAGCACGACCGACCTGTCGACGAGCACGACCGACCTCACCGCGTCTTCGGGCTCGAGCGGCGCCAGCACGTCGGGCTCGACGGGGGGGTCGAGCAGCGGCGGCTCGAGCAGCGGCGGGGGCGGGCAGAACTACGGGCCTTGCCCGAGCGGCGACGACGCGGAGTGCCAGCCGGGGGAGACCTGCATCACCGGGATGTCGATGATGGGGATGTGGAGCATCTGCACCGAGGGCACGTGCATGGGCAACGGCGACTGCAGCACCGACGTCTGCGCGGACGCGCCGGGCGACGGCCAGTTCCAGTTCTACTGCCTGCTGCAGACCTGCAACATGCAGAACCCCTGCCCGATGGGGATGACCTGCTTCCCGGGCTTCGGGATGGGCACCCCGGCGGTCTGTCTCTGGGCGCAGTAGGCCGCCCAGGGCGGGCGCCTCGGCCGCGCGGCCGCGGCGCCCGCGGGGTCACTTCTTGGCCCGTTCGAAGGTCAGGGCGTTGATCTTGACGTCGTCGAGCGGGCGCTCGGCGCGGGTCTTGACCTTGCTGATCGCGATCGGGACCTTGGACTCGCACTTGCCGAAGATCGCGTGCTTGTCGTCGAGGTGCGGGGTCGCGTTGGTGGTGACGAAGAACTGCGAGCTGCCGGTGTTCACGCCGCGGTTCGCCATCGAGAGGATCCCGGGGCCGCTGTGGCGGAGCGTCTTGTCGAACTCGTCGACGATCAGGTAGCCGGGGCCGCCGGTGCCGAGGCCGAGCGGGTCGCCGCCCTGGATCATGAAGTTCTCGATCACGCGGTGGAAGATCGTGCCGTCGTAGTACTTGCCGGTCTTCCAGGCGTCCTCCTTCTTGACGTAGTAGGGGCGGATGCCGCGCGCGAGGCCGACGAAGTTGGCGACCGTCTTCGGGGCCTGCTGCTCGAAGAGCTCGCAGCGGAACTTCCCCTGGGTCGTGTCGAAGATCGCGAAGAGCTTGCCCTTCGACGCGTCCTCGAGCGCGGGGTCGCCGGCGAGGGCGTCCTTGAGGCTGATCTCGCCCATGGGGTCGCCTTGGGCCTTGTTGAACTCGAGGACGTCGGCCGGCGAGAGGCCCGGCGGGGCGTTCTGGCCCTTCCTGAACTTTGAGGCAGGTTGTTGAGGCTGGGTCACAGGCGGCTGCGCGGGGGGCCCGTCGGGCTTCTTCGGGGCGTCAGCCTTGGCGTCGGGGGCCTTGGCGTCGGGGGCCTTGGCGTCGGGGGCCTTGGCCTCGGTCTTCGTCGGGGCCTGCTTGGCGTCGGGCTTGCCGGCGTCCGGCGGCGCGCACGCGAGCCAGGCGGCGGCGAGGAGGGCCGGAGTGCGGACGTGCGTGATCGATGACATGGTCGAAAGTCCTTGTCCGAGAGTGGCGGGGTTTTCCCACGGGGGGCCGGAGGCGGCGCCCGTCGCGTCCGGGGCGTTCGCGTGAGGAAGATCGCAGCTACTGCCGGGTGATACGCACCTGCTGGACCACCGGCGGCGAGGTGGGCGCGCTCAGGGCGCGTCGGGCGAGCTCGCGGACCACGTCGTCGCCGTCGCAACTGCCGAGGATCGTGTGCTTGCCCTTGAGGCTCGGGAGCGCGGTCAGGGTGATGAAGAACTCCGCCGAGCTGGTGTGCGGCGCGCCGGTGTTGGCGAGCGCGAGCTGGCCAGGGCGGTCGAAGGCATGGCCCGGCGACATCTCGTCCTGCAGGATGAAGCCGGGGCCTTCGCCGCGGCGGCCGGTCTGGATGAACTCGCCGTCCTGGACGCGGTGGATCGGCAGGCCGTCGTAGTAGGGGGCGGCGCTCCACGCGCCGTCTTCGCCGCGGAAGGGTCGGAGCCCGCGGGCGAGACCGACGAAGTTGGCGACCGCGAGGGGCGCCTCGCTCGGGTCGAGGCGGCAGCGGATCTCTCCTGCGTCGGTGATTAGGATCGCCAGGAGGTTCTCTCCTGGAGGGAGGTCCGCGATCGCCGCGTCGTAGGAGAAGCGACCGACGTGGGGGTCGCCGGCCGTCTGGTTGTGGGCAACGACCTCTGGGACGGGCGGGGGGAAGGGCTTGGGGCCGCTCGCGCAGGCCGGCAGGAGCGCGAGCAGCAGCGTACAGGCGGGGCTGCGCACGGCGGGGAGCATACGCTACTCTCCGGGGCCATGTGGAAGGGCTCCGGGCTCCGGGCGGCCGCGGCTGGCCTCGCGCTGGCGTTGTGTCTGCCAGCGTGCCGCAACAAGGTGGCGGGGGAGCTTCGTCCGCCCGAGGGGGCAGGCGCGTGGGACTCGCGGCTCGGGCAGCTCTTCGACGATCGCTGCACCCTGGCGCCTGTGCAGCTCGCGGGACGGGCGCCGGGTGACGTCCTCGATCAGCGCCGCTTTATCCAGCGCCTCGGTTACGCGAACCTGATCGTGCTGGTGACGGTCGACCAGGTGTGGAGCCGCACGCTTCTCGGAGGGGTGCCCCAGCAGCGGGCCGAGGTGACGCTGGGGCGGGTTCTGCGCGGCAAACTGCCGAAGCGGGTGGCACCACAGCAGACCCTGGTCTTCCGGGAGGCTGAGGAGCTCCCGATGGACGCCGTCGGTCGGGTGATGCTGCTCTTCGTCCGCTGGGCGCCCGGCGAGGCGCCGGCCTACCACCACCACTTGATGGTCGCGGCGGACGAGGCCCTGGCGCTGGTCGAGGCCATGGTGCAGCACGCCAAGGAGGCCGGGAAGCTGGGCGACGAGACGCCGCGGAAGCGGCGCCGAAGGAAGGACGGGGACTGACGATCCGGCCCGCGGGCCGGGAGATCTCTTCCTCGCCAGCACCAAAAATTCGACCATCCACCCCCGGCGAGGCGGTGAGGCTGGTCGAAAAGGGTCCCAGGAGCCCCCAGGCGACCCGATCAAGCGCGAAAAAAAACTGGCGAGGGCCCCTTGACCGCCACGTCCTGCCCGACTATAACCCGCCTCCCTCGCCGCGGTTGAGGCCGCCTCGCAAGAGGCGCCACTCCATGGCGACCCGCCCCCTGAAAACTGGATAGAGGAAGAGGAGA
>CAZMML010000022.1:0-15032 GCA_964567335.1 uncultured Nannocystis sp.
CCTCGGCTTCGACGCCAGTGACCCGCCCGCGACGATCCCGGTCGTCGCCGCCGTCACCCTCGACCCCTGAGCCTCAACCGCGCCCCGCGTCCCCGTCTCCTGCCGGCGCGCGGGCCGTCGCGTCCGCGTCGGGGGGGCGAGGGGAAGTCGGCGTAGAGGCGCGCGACGAACGCGAGCGCCCAGCGCGGGCGAGCGACGATCACCCACGCGATCACCAGCGCGCCGAGCGGGACCAGGAAGCTGACGACATCGAGGACGACGATCACGACGGCCAGGGCGACACGCGCGGCGAGGTTCACCCGCGGATCCTACGCGCAATTGACCGAGGGCGCCCGCGGGTCCCCGCGGACGCCCTCGTCGCTTGCCTGAGGCGGATCAGACGTTCGGGCGGTTGAAGATCCCGGACGAGCCGGAGCCGGGCGAGCGCGGGGCCGGCGTCGGCGAGGCCGGCGGGGCGCCGCCGGCCTGGATCTGCTGGTAGCGCTTGCGGACGATCTCGCCGGCGACGTCGCGCGAGCCGAGGCCGAAGGCGAGGGCCGCGGCGAGGCAGAGCGCGCCGAAGAGGAGGCCGAAGGACATCAGCACGAAGTCCTCGGCGACGCCGAGCTGGTGGACCGCCATCGTGAAGGCGAACACCAGCACCGCGTAGCGGGCGAACTCGCCGAGCCAGCGGGCGTTGCCGGACTGGGCCTCGCCCTCGGCGGCCTTGGCGGCGATCAGGTCACGGACGTAGCCGCCGATCGCCAGGCCCACGCCGACGACCGCGAGCGCCACGAGGACGTGGCGGAGCAGGTAGCCGAGGAAGAAGTTGATGTAGTGGGCCCAGGTCATCAGCTCGAGGTTCTCGCAGGCCTGCGCGGCGGCGAGCATCACGATCGCCGCCTGGAGCGCGAAGCCGACGAGCTCGCTCGGCTCGCCGAGGCGGTCGGCGCGCGGCTGGACCTCGGGGAAGCCGAGGCGGCGCAGCAGGCCGTCGAAGCCGAGGCCGCGGAGCGCCCCGGCGACGACGCCGCGGAGCATCCGGCCGATGAAGACGCCGACGACGACGACGACGACGCTGACCGCGATGTTCGGCAGGAGGAGCCAGAAGCGCGTGATCATCTCGGTCAGCGGGCCGGCGATCGTCACGAGGTTGAGCTCGTTGAGCGCGGCGACGCTGGCCTGCAGCATGATGACGGCCATGACGAAGAGGCCGACCAGCGAGCTCGGCTTCTTGCCGGCGAAGAGCCCCGAGAGCCCGATGCGCTCGATCAGCTTGTTGACGCCGAGCGCGTCGAGGAGGTTGTGGATCACCACCCGGGCGATCCGCCCGAACACGTAACCGACGGCGAAGATCACCGCCGCGACCGCGAGGCGCGGCGCGAGCCCGATGACGCGGTCGATCGCGTTGTTGAGCGGACCGGCGATCGGGGCGATCTTCAGCGCGTCGAAGGCGCCCGCGAGGCCCACGACCATCACCAGCCAGAACACGGCGTTGCCGGCCGCCTGGCTGAAGGGTCGTTCGCTCGTCGCCTTCTCCTCGGAGAGCTCGGCGAAGCGGGAGTCGACGCGGATCAGGTCGAGGCCGCGGGTGATGATCTTGCTCAAGATCGTGCCGGCGGCGTAGGCGACGAGGAGCAGCAGCAGCGCCTTGCCGGCCAGCGGGAGCGCCTGGACCACCGTCTCGACCAGCCCCTGGATCGGCGTCGCCGCCTGCGAGAGCCCCGCGTACTGGAGCACGCCGACGAGCACCAGCAGCATCAGCATGTAGTAGACGACCGTGGCGACGAAGCGCTCGAGCTGGCCCGCGACCTTCTTCGCGTCCTTGCTGTCGCCGTCCGTCAGCAGGCTGAGCCGCAGCTTGTCGGCCAGCTTGTTGTCGAGGTCGGTCTTGCAGAGCATGCGGTAGACGAGCCACGCGATGAACTTGGCGACGAGCCAGCCGCCGATGAAGATCAGCAGGGCGAGCCCGACGCGCTCTGCGATGTGCAGCGCGTTCTCAGACCACAGATCGGCGAAGGTGTCGAACCACCCCGGCGCGTTCGGCCCGGGCGGAGGAGCGAGGTGTGCGGACATACGGTTCTCCGGGAGTGGCGTGACGATCGGTCACTGGGGCCCCTCGGCGCAAGCTCCATCTGCTCGGGCGGCGCGGCGCAGCGGCGCCCAGGGGCAGGGCCGCCCGCTACCTGGCGGCCCTCCGCCGTGGTAGAAGAGGACCGCGGTAGCGATGACCGTCGCGCGCGACATGGCCCTTGAGACACTCGATTGCCCGACCTCTCGAGCGCGGCCGACCCGAGCTCGAGGCCTGCCGCTCCCCGCCCCCGACTCCGCGCATGCCACCTCGGCCCACCCCTCCGTCCGCGCAGGCCGGGACCGACCTCTGCGGGCGCGGTCCGTCAGCAGACTTCCCGCCGGGCCGCGAGCGCTCGGCCCATCTTCGACGCCGCCTCCGCGCGGAGGAGTGAACCCATGACCTTCGACCTCCTGATCAAGAACGGCACCCTCGTGGACGGGAGCGGCGCGCCGCCGCGGCGCGCCGACGTCGCGGTCGCGGACGGGAAGATCGCGGCCCTCGGCCGCGACCTCGGCCCCGCGCGACGGACCCTCGACGCCGAGGGCGCGATCGTCACCCCCGGCTTCGTCGACATCCACACCCACTACGACGGCCAGATCACCTGGGACGCCGATCTGCTGCCCTCCTCGGTGCACGGCGTGACGACCTGCGCGCTCGGGAGCTGCGGCGTCGGCTTCGCTCCCTGCCGCGCCGCCTTCCGCGAGCGCCTGATCGAGCTGATGGAGGGGGTCGAGGACATCCCGGGGTCCGCGCTCTCGGAGGGCATCCGCTGGCGGTGGGAGTCCTTCGCCGAGTACATGGACGCGCTCGACGCGGAGCCGCGATCGATCGACTTCGCGCTCCACGTCCCCCACGACGCGCTCCGCGTGTACGCCATGGGCGAGCGGGCGCTCGCGGGAGAGGACGCGACCGAGACCGACCTCGAGGCGATGCGTGGCGAGCTGCGGCGCGCGCTCGAGGCCGGCGCCGCGGGCTTCTCCACCGGACGGACCGACAACCACCGCTCCCGCTCCGGCGCGCCCACGCCGGCCTCCGAGGCCTCTGCGCGCGAGCTCGCCGCGCTCGGCGGCGCCTTCGCCGGCCTCGGCCACGGGGTGCTCCAGGCGGTCTCCGACTTCGACATGGCCGCCGGCCCTGACCGCTTCGACGCCGAGTTCGACGTCCTCGAGGCGATGGCGGCCGCGGCGGGCGGACGCCCGACCTCCGTCTCGCTCATGCAGCGCGACCAGGAGCCCGGCCAGTGGCGGCGGATCCTCGCGCGGGCCGAGCGGGCGGACGCCGCCGGGGTCCCCTTCCGCGTCCAGGTCGCGCCGCGCGGGATCGGCGTCCTCCTCGGCCTCGAGGCGACCTTCCACCCCTTCATGGGCTTCCCGAGCTACCGCGAGATCGCCCACCTGCCGCTCGCCGAGCGGGTCGCCGCGCTGCGCGACCCGGAGCGCCGCGCCCGCCTGCTCGCGGAGAAGAGCGGCCGGATCGCGGGCGACGGGTCCTCGATCCCCCCGGTCGCCGACTGGCTCCTCGGACAGCTCGAGCGGATCTCCTTCCGCATGTTCCAGCTCGGCGAGCGCCCCGACTACGAGCCCGCGGTCCAGCGCTCGCTCGGGGCGCGTGCGCGCGAGCAGGGGGTCGGCCCGCTCGCCGCGCTCCTCGACGCCTTGCTCGAGAACGAGGGCCACGAGCTGCTCTACTTCCCGATCTACAACTACACGGAGATGAGCCTCGACAACGTCGGCGAGATGCTCGCCCACCCGCTCGCGCTGGCGGGCCTCTCTGACGGCGGCGCCCACGTCGGCACGATCTGTGACGCCAGCTTCCCGACCTTCCTGCTCTCGCACTGGACCCGCGACCGCCCCCGCGGGCAGCTCCCGCTGGAGCGCGCCGTCCACATGCTCAGCGGCCGCAACGCCGCCTACCTCGGCCTCCGCGACCGCGGCGTCGTCGCCCCGGGCCTCCGCGCCGACCTCAACGTCATCGACCACGCCGCCCTCGGCCTCCGCCGCCCGCACCTCGTCCGCGACCTGCCCGCCGGCGGCAAGCGCCTCCTGCAGGAGGCCCTCGGCTACCGCGCCACGCTCGTCCGCGGCGAGGTCGTCGCCCAGGAGGGCCGCCTCACCGGCGCGCGCCCCGGGCGCCTGGTCCGGGTCGGCCGCCCCGCCTGATCACCCGATCACCCCCGCCGCGCGCAGGCCGGCGAGCTCCTCGGGCCCCAGCCCGGCGAGCTCGGCGAGCACCGCGTCGGTGTGCTCCCCGAGCCGCGGCGGCGCGGTGAAGCGGTCCTCGTGGGTCTCGCTGAGCTTGATCGGGTTGCCGGGCTGCCGCGTCGCCGGCCCGCCGGCGGTCGGCACCTCGACGACCATGCCGCGGCTGATCACGTGGGGATCGGCGAGCGCCTCGGCGACGTCGTGGACCGGCGCGCACGCGATCCCGCGCTCGCGCAGACGGGCGAGCCAGTGCGCCCGCTCGCGCGCGCGGAGCCGGCCCGTGATCGCCGCCTCGATCGCGGCCCGGTCCCGCAGCCGGCCCGGCTGACGCCGGCGCTCGGGCGTGTCGAGCTCCGGGAGCTCCAGCGCGGCGAGCAGGCGCGGCCAGTCGGCGTCGGCGAGCACCGCGATCACGACGAAGCCGTCGCTCGCCTGAAAGGTGTTGTAGGGGACGTGGACGAAGTGCCCGTTGCCCGCCGCGGCCGGCGGGCGCCCGGAGAGCAGCGTCATCGTCGCCATGTAGTTGAGCAGCGAGATCTGCACGTCCTGCATCGAGATGTCGACGTGTTGCCCGCGGCCGGTGGCGTGGCGCGCCTGCAACGCCGCGAGCACCCCGATCGCCGCCATGAGCCCCCCGCCGAGGTCGCCGATCGGGAGCCCCGCGCGCAGCGGCACCGAGCCGTCGCCCGTGACGCTCATCCCGCCGCCGACCGCCTGCGCGACCATGTCGAAGCTGGCGAGCCCCCGGCTCGGTCCCGTCTCACCGAACCCGGTCACGCTGCAGGTGATCACGCGCGAGTTGATCGCCGCGAGGCGCGGGTGGTCGATCCCGAGGCGCGCCGCGACCCCGACGGCGAAGTTGTAGATCACGACGTCGACGGCGCCGACGAGCCGATCGAGGATCGGCCGCGCCTCCGGACGCTTCAGGTCCAGGGCGACGCTGCGCTTGTTCCGCCCGAGGGTCAGGAAGTACGCGCCGAGCCCAGCGACGCTGTGCTCAGGGTCGTCCGCCAGGAGCGCCCGCGTCGACTCGCCGCGGCCTGGCGGCTCGACCTTGATCACGTCGGCCCCCATGTCCGCGAGGAGCATGGTCGCGTAGGGGCCGCTCAGGACGTGGGTGAGGTCGAGGACGCGGAGACCGTCCAGCGCGCGCATGACCACGAGCTCAGGCGGTGCCCGAGCCCTCGAAGGCCTCCTTGAGGCGCTTGCGGATCGACGCCTCGAGCTTGCCCGCGTCGACGCCGAAGGTCTTGGCGAGCATGCCGAGCTTGATGACGACGTCGACGCTCTTCGGCTGGATCGAGATCGAGCCGCTGACGCCGGTCCCCTTGAGAGTCGCCTCGTTGCCCTTCCAGCTCGAGCTGACCCCGTACTTCTGGACCATCGTCTCGAACTCTTGGATCTTCTGGCGCGCCGCCTCGGCGCTGAGGGTGTGCGGCTGACTGACGCGGATCTCGCTCATATGGGCTCCGTGGAGCCCGACGATACCACGCGGCCCGCGGCCTAGTCCTCGTCCTTCGGCTTGCGCTCGAAGTCACGGAGCCCGACGTTCGGGACGAAGGCCAAGGCCTCGGACACGTATAGGCCCGTGTGCAAGATCAGGTGCGTCACGGTTCGCACGAGCACGCCACCTGGCACTTCGGCCGCGTACGCGGCCCCACGGTTGCCATCTCCTTCGTGCTTGATCTCGACCCACTTCATGGTTTAGGCCCCGGCTCACCGGACTATAGACGAGCGGGCTCCGAAGGCCAAGCGACGCGCACAGTCCAAGATACGGTGCCGCGCGAGGCAATCTGCCGCGGACCTCCGCCCCCAAGGGTCAGGTCCGGAGCACGAAGATCCCCGGCGGGAGCGTGTCGGCTTCGTCGCCCGGGTAGCGCGGCACCGAGAACGCCTCGAGCGCGCGTGCGTCGAGCAGGCTCGCGGTCAGCACCTCGACGTCGATGAAGTCGACGAGGAAGCGCGCCGACCAGGCGATCTCGTGCTCGACCATCGCACGCACGCCCTCGTGGAGGTCGCGGAAGTAGCCGCCGTAGTTGCGCAGGCCGGAGGCGAGCATCAGCCGCGGCACGCCGCAGCGCGCCAGGTACCCGGCGAGGCAGCGGTACGCGCAACCTTGCACGCGGCGAAACTCCGGGTCGCGCAGGGGCGCGGGCAGCCGCTCCCCCTCCTGCCAGCGCCAGGGGCTCAGCGGGCCGTAGCGCCAGGCGACGGCGGCGTGGCGCCCTGGCGCCGCCGCGAACGCCGCGAGCGCCTCGTCAGGCTCGTCGGTGCAGAGCTCGTGCGGCGCCGGCCCGCGCCGCGCGTCCACCAGCGTGAACGCGACGCCCTCCGGCGCGGCCTTCGGCCCGAGATCAAGATGTCTGTAGATTACAGTCTCCATAGACATGAACATTTGCACAGAACATGTCCCGCGCGCAAGGGCTCTTTCGACATGTCTAAAACTCACCTCACGGCGCGCGCCCCACGCGCCGCTTTTTTCGCTTGCGACCGCGCGCCAGGCGTGAGAGGCTGTCTGGCTCAGGTCAGCCGCGAGAGTCGAGCGCCCGCCCCGCGAGCAAGCCGACGACGCGCTCGAGCAGCATGAGCTGCTCGGGCTGCAGCTCCGGGAGACGCGCGACGAGCGCGAGGCGCAGCTCGCCGCCCCGCGGGAGCGGGAGGCTGAGGAAGCCCCACGCGCGCGCCTGCTCCCCGACCGCGAGCAGGGTCTCGGCGCCCCGCCGCAGCTCGAAGCCGGGGACGCCGATCCGGGCGACGATCGGCGCCAGAGCCGGCGCCAGCCGGCGCCAGCGCAGGAGCTGCGTCGCCTCGTCGACCTCCGCGTCCCCTCCCCCCTTGTCTGTCTCCTCAGCCAGGCGATTGAGCTCCGCGAGCAGGCCGAGGACCTCGCGCCGGCGATCGCGGAGGCTGACCAGGCGATCCCCGTTGAACGCAGGGAGGCGGCGGAGCAGCTCGTGGTAGCCGAGGAGGAACGCGACGAGCGCGAGGCCGAGGGCCGCCCCCGTCAGGGTCCACCACCCGCCGACCCCGAGCACGTTCATCAGCGCCAGCCCGGCGAAGAGCGCCGTCGTCGCCCACAGCACCCGCACGACCCGCCGGTGGGTCAGTCCGCGCGCCAGCAGGCGGTGGTGGATGTGGTCGCTGTCCGCGGAGAAGATCGGCTGACCCCGCGCCGCGCGGCGGACGATCGCCAGGCCCATGTCGAGCAGCGGCAGCGCCAGCACCAGCACGGGGATCGAGAGATCGATGATCGCCACCCGCTCGCGCACCGGCGAGATCTGCAGCAGCAGCGCGGGGAGGAGGAAGCCGAGGAAGTAGCTCCCGGCGTCGCCCATGAAGACCCGCGCCGGGTGGCGGTTGTGGACGAGGAAGCCGAGCACCCCGCCGAGCGCCGCGGCCGCGACCCAGCCGAGCGCGAGGTCCGGCCGGTCCTGCACCAGCGTCGCCGCCAGGACCACGCCGAGGCCGATCGCCGTGTTCCCCCCCGCGAGCCCGTCGAGGCCGTCGCTGAGGTTGATCGCGTTGACCGCGGTGATCAGGAAGAGCGCCGTGATCACCGGCTCCGCCCCCGCGAGCGGCCCGAGCAGCTCGGCCAGCGCCGGCCACCGGAGCCCCAGCCCGAACACCGCCAGCGCGGCCGCGGCCACCTGGACGGCCAGCTTGGTGCGCGCGCGCGCCCCCACGAGGTCGTCGTAGAGCCCGATGAGGCCGCAGAGGAGCGCCCCCGCGAGCGCGGCCGAGAGCGGGCTCCGCGAGAGCCACTCGTGCTCGGCCGAGAGCTCGCCAGTGCCCGCGAGCCCGCGGAACGCGACCGCCCCGATCCCGAGCATCATGACGAAGCCGCCGACCCGCGCGATCTCCCCCTGGTGGACCTTCCGCAGGCTGATCTCGCGGTCGGAGCGCCCGAGCGCGAGCCACCCGCGGATCGCCCACGGCATCGCCAGCGCGACCACCACGAGCGCCAGCGCGGCCGCGACCGCTAGCGCCCACGGCGTCGCGCTCACCGGGGCCTCGGTCGGGACATGAACGCGATCCTACACGACGTCCGGGGACGCCGGCCCTGCGGGCCACGCCGGCGGCTCCGTGAAGGGGAGCCCGAGCCGACGGCGCAACGCCGCGACGCAGCGCGCCGCCGCGCGCCCGTCGCCGTAGGGGTTGGCCGTGGGGCAGGCCGCGGCGTAGGCCGCGGGGTCCTCGAGCCAGCGCCGGGCGGTCTCCACCAGGAGCTCCGTGTCATAGCCGACCAGCACTGCGCAGCCCGCCGCGACCCCTTCGGCGCGCTCCGTCGCGGTGCGGGTCACGATCACCGGCTTGCCGAACTCCGGCGCCTCCTCCTGCAGCCCGCCGGAGTCGGTGATCACGAAGGCGCAGCTCCGCAGGAGCCACACCGCCGAGACGTAGTCGACCGGGGCGAGCAGGTGGACGTTGCTCAGGCCCGAGAGCGCCCCGTGGACCGCCGCCTGGACGTGCGGGTTGAGGTGCACCGGGTACACGAAGTCGACGCTCGGGTACGCCCGCGCCAGACGGACCAGGCCCTCGCAGACCGCCTCGAGCCCGCCCGCGAAGCTCTCGCGGCGGTGCCCGGTCACGAGCACGAAGGAGCGCGCCCCGGCGAAGCGCAGCAGGTCGGGCGCGTGCAGCGGCGGCGTCCCGTCGTCGCTGAGCTGACCGGACACCCAGCGCAGCGCGTCGACCACCGTGTTGCCGGTCACCTCGATCGCGGCGCCGTCGATCGCCTCGCGCAGCAGCGCCGCGCGCGAGGCGGGGGTCGGCGCGAGGTGGAGGCTGGCGACGCGGGCGATGATCTGGCGGTTGGCCTCCTCCGGGAAGGGCGCCGAGAGATCGCCCGTGCGGAGCCCGGCCTCGACGTGGGCGACCGGGACCCGGCGGTGGAACGCCGCCAGCGCGCCCGCGGCCGCCGTCGTGGTGTCGCCCTGGACGACCACCCAGTCGAAGCGCAGCGCGTCGAGGACCGGGTCGATCCCGTCGAGGAGACGCGCCATCAGGCTCGAGAGCCCCTGCGCCGGGCCGCCCGCGCTGAGCTCGAGTTCGGGCCGCAGCCCGAAGGTCGCCAGGATCGGCGGCACGAGGTCGCGGTGCTGCCCGGTGAAGCAGACCGACACCTGACAGTCCGCGTGCTCGCGGAGCGCCCGCTCGACCGGGGCAAGCTTGATCACCTCGGGGCGCGTCCCGACGATGAGCAAGATCCGAGGCGCAGTGGACGGCATCGCGGCGACCCAGATAGCATGCCTGAAAAGCCGGTGACTGCATCTCCCCCCGCCTCCACGTCCGCGATCGAATTCGACATCTGCGTCGTCGGCCTCGGCTACGTCGGCCTGCCTACCGCCGCGGTCCTCGCCACGCGCGGTCGGCGGGTCGCCGGCTTTGACCTTCGGCGGGACGTGCTCGACACGATCAACGCCGGGCGGGTCCACATCGTCGAGCCCGAGCTCGACGCCCTGGTCCGCGCGGCCGTCTCCTCGGGGACCCTCAAGGGGGTCCCTGCACCGACGCCCGCCCACACCTTCCTTCTTTGTGTGCCCACGCCGATCACCGCGGACCACCGCCCCGACCTGAGCGCGGTCGAGGCGGCCGCGCGCTCCCTCGTCCCGGTCTTGCAGCGCGATAACCTGGTGGTCCTCGAGTCGACCGTGCCGCCCGGCACCTTGCGCGACCTCGTCGCCCCGATCCTCCGCCAGAGCGGACTCGTGATCGGCAAGGAGCTCTTCGTCGCCCACGCGCCCGAGCGCGTGCTGCCGGGCGCCGTCCTGCGGGAGGTCGTCGAGAACGAGCGCATCGTCGGCGGCCTGACCGACGCCTGCACCGCCCGCTGCGCCGCCTTCTACGAGGGCTTCGTCCGCGCCGAGGTCCACCGCACCAGCGCCGAGGTCGCGGAGTTCACCAAGCTGGCCGAGAACGCCTACCGGGACGTGGGCGTCGCCTACGCCAACGAGCTCGCCAACGTCTCGGCCCACCTCGGCCTCGACGTGTGGGAGGTGATCCGCCTCGCCAACCGCCACCCGCGGGTGCAGATCCTCCGGCCCGGCCCCGGCGTCGGCGGCCACTGCATCGCCGTCGACCCCTGGTTCATCGTCGCGAGCGCCCCGGACCAGACGCCCCTGATCCAGGCCGCGCGCGCGGTCAACGACGGCCGCCCGGCCCGCATCCTGGCGCAGATCCGCCGCCTCGCCGACCGCTTGAAGGCCCCCACGATCGCGCTCCTCGGCCTGTCTTATAAGCCAGACATCGACGACCTCCGCGAGAGCCCGGCGCTCCACATCGCCGAGGCGCTCCACCGCGAGGCGATCGGCGAGGTCCTGCTCGTCGAGCCCCACCTCACCCGCTCCCCGATCCCGGGGCTCCCCCTGGTCGGCCTCGACGACGCCCTCGCGCGCGCCGACATCGCCGCGATCCTCGTCGCCCACCGCGACTTCCGCCGGCTCCGTCCCGACGCGCTGCTCCGGCTGATGGTCGTCGACGCCGTCGGTCTCCTGGCGAATCGGTCATGACCTCTCCGTCCTGGCCCTTCTCACCCGACCCGGGGACCGTCCTGAGGACGGCCCTGCACCTCCCGCCGCAACAGCTGCTCCACCAGCTCCGACGCCGCCTCGCCGGGCCCGCCCGCCGGCCCCGCGCGACCAACCTCGAGGGCCTGACCGGGCTGCTCACGCGCATGCCCGCTCCCTCGCCCGAGGGCCACCCCGGCCCCGAGGGCGTGACCCTCTTCGGCCAGCCCGCGCACGACCCCCTGCGCGCGGGCTGGGAGCCCCGGCGGGGCCCGCTCTACCTCTATACGCTGCACTACCACGGGTGGCTGCAGCGCGAGGAGCCGGCGCGGGCGCTGGCGACGATCGAGCACTGGATCGCCCACCACCGCGCGGGCGTCGGCTGGGAGCCCTACCCCACCGCGATGCGCGTGCTCCACTGGCTCGGCTGGCTCTCGGCCCACGACGCGGGCCTGGACGGCGCCACCCGACGTCGGCTCCTCGCCTCGCTCGCCGCCCAGCTCCGTCACCTCGAGCTCCACCTCGAGCTCCACCTCGACGGCAACCACGTCTGGACCGACCTCGCCGCCCTCGCGTGCGCCGCCCTCTCCCTCGACGGCCCCCGCGCGATCGGCCTCTCCGCGGCGGTCCCTCGCTTCGCCGCGCTGGTCACCGACCAGCTCGCCCTCGACGGCGTCCACCGCGAGCGCACCCCCACCTATCACTGCCTCCTCGCCGAGCAGCTCGCCGGGGCCCTCGCCCTCGCGCCCGAGCGCGTCGACCCCCGCGCCGCCCCGGCCCTGCGCGATGCGCTCGCCCGCATGCTCGCCGCCCTCCCGGCCTTCACCCACCCCGACGGCGACGTCGCCCTGTGGGGCGACAGCCAGCGCGGCGCGCCCGTCACCCCCGCGTCGCTCGCCGCCCGCTGCGGCGTCGACCTGCCCCGCCGCTCCAACCACAACGCGCACGCGTCGGGCTTCTTCCGCCGCGCGTGGGGCCCCTGGACGCTGCTCTGGAACGCCGGCGGCGTCGGCATGCCGCAGCAGGTCGGGCACATCCACGGCGACGGGCTCAGCGTCGAGCTCTCCCTCGGGGACGAGCGCGTGATCGTCGACGCCGGGGTCGGCACCTACGAGCGCCTCCCCGAGCGCGACTACTGCCGCAGCACACGCGCGCACAACACGGTCACGGTCGAGGGGCGCGACCAGCACGAGCTGTGGGCGAGCCACCGGATCGGCGGCCGGGCGGAGCTCATCGATCTGTCTTTCGGGGCAGACGCGCTCGCCGGCGCGATCCGCGGGTTCCGCAGCCCCGCCAGCCACCGCCGCTACCTCCGCTACGACGGCCGCGCGCTGCGCTGCGTCGACTGGGTCCTCCGCCCCGACGGCAAGACCGTCCCGGCGCAGATGCGGCTGCACCTGCCCGCCGACTGCGAGCTCACGCGCGACGACCCCCGCGTCCGCGTCCGCACCCCCGGCGGTCGTCGCTTCACAATACTGGCCCCCGAGGGCGCGCGCTGGGATCGCAGCCCTGTCCCCGGCTGGCGGGCGATGTACAGTCAGGCCCCGCGCCACTGCCTCGCCCTGCAGGTCCCACCCGGTGGACTCGAGGTGTGCCTCGAAGCCGACCCCCCCTCCACGCCATGACCACCGCACGCACCCCCGACGCCCCCATCCTCCCCCTGCTCCTGCACCGCTGGTCGCCGCGCGCCTTCTCCGGCGCCCCGATCAGCGAGGCGCAGCTCGCCAGCCTCGTCGAGGCGATCCGCTGGGCCCCCTCCTCCTCCAACGAGCAACCCTGGCTCGTCGTGTACGGGACCGGCGGCGACGACGACCACGCGAGGATCCTCGCCCTCCTCGTCGAGTCCAACCGCGTGTGGGCCCAGCGCGCGCCGCTGCTGCTGATCCTCTTCGCCCGCCGCGTCTTCTCCCGCAACGACAAGCCCAACCGCCACCACGGCTTCGACGCCGGCGCCGCGTGGATGTCGCTCGCGCTCCAGGCCCGCGACCTCGGCCTCTACTCCCACGCCATGGGCGGCTTCGATCACGAGCGCGCCGGTCCGGCGCTCGGCGTACCCGCCCAATACGAGGCGATGGCCGCGATCGCGGTCGGCGCGCTCGGCGACCCCGCGGAGCTCCCCGAGCCGCTGCGCGCCCGCGAGACGCCGAGCCCGCGGCACCCGGTCTCGGCGTTCATCCGCCGCCCCGGCGCGCCCGTGACCTGACGCCTACTCGCGGAGCGCCTCCTGGGTCCACTCGCGCATCTCGGGGCGCGCGAGGACGGCCTCGACGTAGGCGTCGCTGACCGGGTCGAGCGAGATCCCGTAGCTCCGGAAGCGCGTCGCCACGGGGGCGTACATGCAGTCGGCGATCGACCATGTCCCGAAGAGCATGTCACCACCCGCGCCGAAGCGGGCCCGACAGTCGCGCCACAGCGCGCAGATCCGGTCGACCTCCGCCTGCGCCTCGGGCGAGGGCCGCTTCACCGTGCGGAGGGTCAGGTCCATCGACAGCTCGCGCCGGACGTTGGGGAAGCCCCCGTGCATCTCCGTCGCCGCGGCGCGCGCGTACGCCCGGACGCCGGGGTCGGCGGGCCAGAGCTGCCTCGCCGGGAACCACTCGGCGAGGGTCTCGCAGATCGCCAACGACTCCCACACCGCGAGCTCGCCGTCGAGGAGCACCGGCACCTTGCCCGTCGGCGAGGCCGCCTCGAGCTCCGCGCGCGAGGTCGGGCGATCGAGCAGGATCTTCCGCTCCTGGAAGGGATAGCCGGTCGCGCGCAGCGCGAGCCAGGGGCGGAGGCTCCACGACGAGAAGCGCTTGTTGCCGACGACGAGGACGAGCTCAGGGCTGTGCGGACGCGGGCGCGACATCGCCTGCATGGTAGCAGCGCCGCGGCGAAGAGCGCTGTCGCCGCCGCCCGCTTGGCGCGGGCGGCGCGGGTTGCTATCGTCCGGGCCGATGCTCTCCCGGCCCCTGCTCACGCTCTCCTGCACCGTCGCGCTGGCGCTCGCCTGCGGCGGCGACGCCAAGAAGGACCCCACGAAGGACCCCAAGGCCGAGGTCAAGGCCGATCCCAAGGCCGACCCCGACGCCTCGAAGCGCAACGACTCGACCAGCCTCGACAAGGCGGTGGCCACGCTCGACCTCAGCGGCGCCGTGCCCCCGGAGACGAGCGCGATCCTCTTCTCCATCGACGGCGCGCTGATCCCGATCGGCTGCTTCGACAAGGCGAAGAACAAGCTCCTCGGCGGGAAGGACTGCCTCGCGCTGGCGAAGGCCGGCGAGGAGGTGTACCTCCGCGACAAGAGCGAGGAGAAGCTCGAGAAGTTCGGGCCGGTCAAGAACCCGATGTGCCAGCCCGACCCCGTCGCGGTCAGCACCGCGGCGACCGACGCCGGCCAGGCCTTCGAGTACGCGATCTACCCCAAGTCGATGGCCAAGCTCTTCACCAAGGTCAGCGAGGACAGCTGGAGCGAACGCGGCCGCGGGAGCGTCTCCGAGGACGAGAAGAAGGCGCTCGTGGCGCTCGCAGCCGCCGCCGGCGAGCTCCAGGTCAACCAGGCCACGACCTTCGACGTCGACAGCGACGGCAAGCCCGACAAGTTCGTGTCGATCTACATGGTCGACCCCAAGGACAGCGAGAAGTACTCGTTCAGCGGCGTCTTCCTGCAGCGCGGCAGTGACCCCTCGCGCTGGGTCTCGCTCCACGAGGCGAAGAACGACACCGAGTCGCACAAGCTCCTCGGCTTCGTCGACCTCAATGGCGACAAGTCCTTCGAGATCTGGATCAACGCCACCACGACGGACGGCGCCGGCGGCGACCGTGTGCTGCGCCTCAAGGAGGGCGGCGCCGAGCCCATCGGCAAGTGGTCCTGCGGGCTCTAGCGCCGCAGTGATCTGTCTCGATGGACCGCTCCGCGCCGATGTCCTCAGGGCGTGGCGGCGGCGGTGAACATGGGACACAGCGGGGGGCCCCATGCCTCGCGCGCAGACGCCCCGACGAGGCCATATCGTAGCCCTGTCGCACCCAGCGTCGAGCACGTGGCATGGCAGGCTCTTCGGGCCCCTCGTGCCTGCCGATCGATATGTACCGGGAGCGGTCGCGGTCGGGATCGCCCAGGCACCCCAGAGCTCCCCACGCGCCTGCGGCCTGCCCCCCCCGTGCGTGCGGCCACGGCGCGGACGCTCGCGGGCGCTCCGCGGCCGCGCGCTGCGCCTTGACCGCGCGCCCGCGCCCGTGGCATCGCGATCTCGTGATGCAGTGGACCCCCCGCCCCCTGTTCTGGACCTG
>CAZMML010000023.1:0-14779 GCA_964567335.1 uncultured Nannocystis sp.
GGTCGGGGCGCCCTCGAGCTGCTCGGGCGCCTTGTAGTCGACGACGCCGAGGGCGGTGTCGACGCGGGTGCTGTCGGCGGACTGGACGTCGAACTCGGCGATCCCGTAGTCGAGGACGCGGACCTCGCCGGTGTCGGTGATGAAGATGTTGGAGGGCTTGAGGTCGCGGTGGGCGACCTTGGTGGCCGAGACGACGGCGTGGAGGACCTCGGCGCAGCGGCCGACGAGGTCGAGCGCGCGCGCCCAGGGGAGCCGGCCGAGGCGGGCGCGGAGCCTGGCGGCGTCGTCGCCCGTGAGGGCGTCCATGACGATCAGCGGGGGGTCGCGGGAGGCGAGCCCGAGGCCCTTGGGGAGGACGAGAGCGGGGTGCGCCAGGCGGCCCGCGGCGGCGACGAGCCGGCCGTAGCGCTGCAACGCGTCGGGGGGGCAGCGGCCGGCGGCGAAGACCTTGACGGCGATCGTCCGCTGGCCCTGGACGTCCCAGGCGCGGTAGACCTGCCCGACGCCGCCGCCGCCGAGCGACTCACCGAGCTGATAGCGGCCGGCGACGACCGCGCCTGGGCGATGTTGTTGCGTG
Source organism: uncultured Nannocystis sp. (assembly GCA_964567335.1). Classification (GTDB taxonomy): domain Bacteria; phylum Myxococcota_A; class Polyangia; order Nannocystales; family Nannocystaceae; genus Nannocystis. The sequence continues at coordinate 578 of CAZMML010000023.1, forward strand.
CTCGCCAAGCCCCGCCTTCAGGCTTACGACTTGTCGAGCTTGCCGACCAGCGAGAGCGTGAATTCGGCGCCCTCGTACTTGATGTGCGGCTCGATCGCCAGGCCGCAGCGGAACCACCCGACCGCGCCGGGGACGTCCTCGACCGTGACCTTGGCCTTGCGGAGCGGCTTGCGCGAGCGGGTCTCGGCCGTCGGGTCGGGCATGTCGGAGACGTACTGGCGGATCCAGTTGTTGAGCTCGCGCTCGAGGTCCGACCGGCTCTTCCACGTCCCGATCTGCTCGCGCTGCAGCACCTTCATGTAGTGGGCGAGCCGCGTGATGACGAACATGTAGGGCAGGCGAGTGCCGAGCATGTAGTTCGTCTGGGCGGCGTTGCCCTCGGCCGTGTCGGCGAACTTCTTGGGCTTTTGGATCGAGTTGGCGGAGAAGAAGGCGGCGTTGTCGCTGTCCTTGCGGAAGACGAGGCCGATCATGCCCTGCTCGGCGAGCTCGTACTCGCGGCGGTCGTCGAGCGAGACCTCGGTCGGGGTCTTGGTCTTGAGCTCGCCGCCCTGCTCGTACTGGTGGAGCGGGAGGCCGTAGACGGAGCCGCCGCCCTGGGGGCCGATGATGTTGGGGCACCAGCGGTACTTGGCGAAGCTCTCGGCGATCCGGGCGGCCATCGTGAGGGAGGCCGGGCCCCACAGGTAGCGCTCGTGCTGGTCGATCACGTCCTCGGAGAAGTCGAAGGCCTTGACCGCGAGCTCGCTCTCGCGCTTGCCGTAGGGGGCGCGGAGCATGAAGCGGGGCATGCAGAGGCCGAGGTAGCGGGCGTCCTCGGACTCCCGGAGGCCGCGCCAGCGGGCGTACTGGGGGCCCTCGAAGAGGGCGTCGAGGTCCTTGAGGCGGGGCAGCTCGGTGAAGGAGTCGACGCCGAACATCTTCGGCGAGGCGTTGGCGAGGAAGGGCGCGTGGGCCATCGCCCCGATCGCGGCGAACTGCTTGAGGAGCTGGATGTCCTCGGTGCCGGTGCCGAACTCGTAGGTCGAGCAGATCACGCCGTAGGGCTTGCCGCCGAGGGTGCCGAAGTTCTGGCGGTAGATCGTGTTGTAGAGGCCCGACTTGGTGATGTCCGCGGCGTCCTCGAAGTCGACCTGCAGGTCCTCCTTGGTCGCGTTGACGATCTCGAGGCGGACGTTCTCGCGGAAGTTGATCTGGTCGACCAGGTACTTGAGGCCGCGCCACGACTTCTCGAGCTTCTGGACCTGGGGGTCGTGGAGGATCACGTTGACCTGCGCGCTCAGGCGCCGGTCGATGTCCGCGATCATCTCGGTGATCAGGTCCTTGTCGATCTTCGGCGCGGTCGAGCCCTGCCGCAGCAGGTCGTCCATGAGCTTGCGCGTGCCGCGGCGGACGAGCTCGTAGGCCTCTCCGTCGGCCGGCCCGAGCTTGGTCTCGGCCAGCAGCGAGTCGAGCAGCGAGCCCTCCTCGGCCGTGGCGCCTTGCCCTGTAGACTCCGTCTTCGTCAGCGTCATGTGTCCTCCTCGCTCTCGCCCCGTCGCCGCGGCGCTGGCGTCACTCCTTGTCCTCGATCCCGAGCTCCTTCATCAGGCGGGTCCGCTTGGCGGGGTCGCGCAGCGCCTCGACGAGGCGCTTCTTGAACTCCGGCACGTTGCCGCCGACCAGCGGCCCCTTGAGCGCGGTCAGGGCGTTGCGGAGCTCCATCAGCTCCTTTAGCTCCGGGACCTGCTCGACGATGCCCTCGGGGCGGAAGTCCTTGAGGGTGTTGAACTTGAGGCTCAGCGCGAGCTCGCCCGAGTCGCCGTCGGTGAGCTTGCTCGGCACGCTGATCTTCGCCTCGAGGTTCTGCGCCGCCATGACCTTGTCGAAGTTCTCCTTGTCGACGTTGATTGGCGCGCGCTCCTCGACCGGTCGGTCATCCGGGCGCCCGGTGAAGTCGCCGAGCATCAGGATCTTCAGCGGCAGCTCGACGTCCTCGGCCGCGCCGCCGGTCGCCGGCTTGTACGTGATGTTGACGCGCTCCTTGGGAGCGACGGAACCGTCTTTACCCTTGGTCATGGGCACCTACCTCCAGTCGGCCTCGCCCCGCCTGTCCCCGCCCTGCGCCAGGTCGCGGCCGTCAGGACGCCACGATAGACCCGCGGGCCGCCTCGCGTCCAGGCCTCGCGCCCGCGCGGCGCTGCGCGGACGCGCGGACGCGCGGACACGCAGTCAACTTCGCGCGCGGCCAGGGTCGCGTGTCCCCGCGCCTCGCGGCCCGCCGGACCGGCCCGCGGGCCTTTGGTATGGTGTCGGCATGGCTGAGACCGTCCATCTGAAGTTGAAGGCGAATGGCGAGGAGATCAAGGGGGAGAGCTCCCAGCTCGACCTGGGCCGCGAGGACACGATCGAGTGCCTGCAGTTCAAGGACAGCGTGCGGACCGCCCGTGAGCACGGGAGCCGTGCGGCGGTGGGCCGTCGCGTCCACGAGCCGATCGAGATCGTGAAGCGGATCGACAAGAGCTCGCCGCTGCTGGCCAAGGCGCTGTGCAGGAACGAGAAGATCGAGGGCGAGTTCCAGTTCGTCCGCCCGAATCCGGCGGGGGACGGCACGACGGAGCAATTCTTCACGGTGGAGATCAAGGAGGGTCGGATCGACGCGATCGAGCGGGTCTCCCCGCTCGCGCTCGATCCGGCGGAGGCCAAGGCGCCGCCGATGGAGACGGTGCGCTTCGTCTACGGCACGATCCGGTGGATCTTCGTGCCGACCGGCGCCGAGTACGTCGACACGTGGAGCCGCTCGGACGGCTGACGCGTTCGTTGTAGCTCCGACCTTCAGTGCATAGCCACGGTTCGGGTAGGCGTGTCCTTGCGGCGCCAGCCGCCGCGAACTATGCTGCAAACTGGTCCCTCCTCACCCCATTCGTCTCCGTAGGTCCGCATGCGCGTCGAACCCAAAGCGATCGTCCGAAAGCTCAGCTCCACCGGAACCTCCATGCTCGAGGCCGCGGTCGCGCACGCGGCCGGCTCGCGCTTCTATGAGATCGTCCCGGAGCACCTGCTCTACGCGCTCCTTGGTGGGGAGGACACCGACGCGGCGCGGATCCTGGCGCACTTCCACCAGGACGCGGGGCGGCTGCGGCACCGCGTGGGGCGGGTCCTCGAGGGGATGCGCGCCGGCAACGCGGGCCGGCCCGTGTTCGCGGACACGCTCTTTCAGTGGCTGGAGGACGCGTGGGTGGTGGCCTCGCTGCAGTACGGAGCGGCGGAGATCCGCACGGGACACCTGATCCAGCAGTTCTGCGCGCGCGGGCACCGCTACAGCGCGGAGACCTTCCCGGAGCTGGCGGCGATCGACCAGGAGGTCCTGCGTCGGGAGCTCGAGGCGATCACCGCGGGCTCCAAGGAGGCGGTGCGCGCGGCGCAGGCGCCAGGCGCGGGCGCGAGCGCGGGCGCGGCGGGGACGGCCGCGGCGCCCGCGGGGGAGCAGGCGCTCCGCCGCTTCACGACCTCGTACACGGAGAAGGCGAAGAAGGGGCAGATCGACCCGGTCTTCGGACGGCACCAGGAGATCCGCCAGCTCGTCGAGATCCTCGCGCGGCGGCGCAAGAACAACCCGATCATCGTCGGCGAGCCAGGGGTCGGGAAGACGGCGCTCGTCGAGGGGTTGGCGCGGGCGATCGTCGAGGGCGACGTGCCCGAGGTGCTCCGCGAGGTTGAGCTGCTGGAGCTCGACATGGGGCTGCTCCAGGCCGGCGCCGGGGTGCGCGGCGAGTTCGAGAAGCGGCTCAAGGCCGTGATCGAGGAGGTCAAGGGCTCGCCGCGTCCGATCGTGCTCTTCATCGACGAGGCGCACACGATCGTCGGCTCGCGCGACAACGACGCGACCAACATCCTCAAGCCCGCGCTGGCCCGCGGCGAGCTGCGCACGATCGCCGCGACGACCTGGTCGGAGTACAAGAAGTACTTCGAGAAGGACGCCGCGTTCGCCCGCCGCTTCCAGCTCGTGAAGGTCGACGAGCCCTCGGAGGACCAGGCGCTGGTGATGCTCCGGGGCCTGCGCGAGACCTACGAGCGGACGCACGGGGTGACGGTCCGCGACGACGCGCTGGCGGCGGCGGTGAAGCTCAGCCACCGCTATATCTCGGGGCGACAGCTCCCGGACAAGGCGGTCGACCTGCTCGACACGGCGGCGACGCGGGTGAAGATCGAGCAGGCGAGCCGGCCGGAGGCGATGCTCCACCAGGAGCAGGCGCTGGCGGCGCTGGCCCGGGAGATCGGGGCGCTCGAGCGGGAGGACCGCGAGGGTAACCTCGTCGACCTCGCGCGCCTGGCCGAGCTCCGGGAGCAGCGCACGCGCGGTGAGCAGGAGCTGGCGGCGCTCGGGCGCCGCTGGGAGGAGGAGCGGGCGGCGCTGGCGGCGGTCGAGCAGGCGCGGGCGGCCTTGCGCGCGGCGGGCGAGGCGGCGAGCGAGGCGCAGCGCGAGGCGAAGCGGGCGGCGGACGCGGCGCTGGCGGCGGTCGGCGGCGAGGAGCGGCTGATCCACGCGGAGGTGGATCCCGACGCGGTCGCGCGGGTGGTCTCGAACTGGACCGGGATCCCGGTCGGCAACATGAAGCGCGACGCGCTCGAGGGGCTGCTGCAGCTCGAGTCGATGCTCGAGGGGCGGGTGAAGGGCCAGCCGAACGCGGTGAAGGTGGTGGCGGAGACGCTGCGGATCGCGAACGCGGGGATCCGCAACCCGAGCACGCCGATCGGGGTGCTGCTCTTCGTCGGCACCAGCGGCGTCGGCAAGACCGAGACCGCGACGGCGCTCGCCGACCTGCTCTACGGCGGGGAGCGCTTCATGACGACGATCAACATGTCGGAGTTCCAGGAGAAGCACACCGTGTCGCGGTTGATCGGCTCGCCGCCGGGCTACGTCGGCTACGGCGAGGGCGGGGTGCTGACCGAGGCGGTGCGCCAGCGCCCCTACTCGGTGGTGCTCCTCGACGAGTGCGAGAAGGCGGACCTCGAGGTGATGAACCTCTTCTACCAGGTCTTCGACAAGGGGACGCTCTCGGACGGCGAGGGGCGCGTCATCGACTTCAAGAACACGATCGTGATCCTGACGAGCAACCTGGCGTCCGACCAGATCATGCGCCTCACCGACAACGGGCTGACGGCGCGCGAGCCGGAGGTGATCGCGGAGGCGATCCGCCCGACGCTCTCCAAGCACTTCAAGCCCGCCCTGCTGGCGCGCATGACGATCGTGCCCTTCCAGCCGCTGCCGCCGCCGGTCCTGCGCGAGATCACCGAGCTCAAGCTGCGGAGCCTCAAGAAGCGCCTGTGGGAGAGCCACCGGATCGAGGCCGAGGTCCACGGCGACGTCCTCGACGCGCTGGCGAGGCGCTGCACCGAGGCGGAGACCGGCGCCCGCAACGTCGAGCACATCTTGCGCGGCTCCCTCATGCCCGTCCTCAGCCGACGGCTCCTGGAGACCTTCGCCGCGGGTCAGCAGCCCGCAAGGGTGCGGATCGCCCTCGGCGAGGACGGCGAGCCCTGGGACATCTCCTTCGAATAGGGTCCCGCGGACCTCTACCTCGGCGGCGCGTGGTGTCCTAAGATCGGCCTCCTGACCCGGAGTCCTTGATGCGCTGGATTACGACGACCTCCCTCCCCCTGGCCCTCCTGCTCGCGTGCGGCGGGCCGCCCAAGACGACCGACAGCGGGTCGAGCGGAGGCTCGACCCACGACACGCAGGGGTCGAGCTCGACGAGCTCGACGACCAGCCCCGGCACCACGACCGACGGGAGCGGGAGCGGGACCGGCACCGCGAGCGAGGGGACGACGCACACGAGCCACGCGACGACGACGACGACGACGACGACGGGCTCGACGAGCTCGACCGGGCCGGGCTCGACCGGGCAGACCACAGACCAGACGACGGGGAGCTCGAGCACCGGCGATCAGAGCACGGGCAGCTCCGGTCCCGGCAGCAGCACCTCGGGCGGCGTCTGCTCGGGCCAGGGCCAGAGCTGCGCCAACGGCGAGCTCTGCTGCGCGAACCTCGAGTGCTGCGCCGGGGTCCCGGTGCCGCCGGGCAAGGAGTTCTGCAGCAACATGTGCCCGATCAGCGATCGCAACGCGAAGACCGACGTGCGCGCGCTCGACCCGCAGGAGGTCCTCCGCAAGGTCGCAGAGCTCGACATCACGACGTGGCGCTACAAGAAGGACGCCGAGGAGGTCCGCCACCTCGGGCCGATGGCGCAGGACTTCCACGCCGCGTTCGGGCTGTGGGACACCGACAAGATGATCTTCCCGCTCGACGCGTCCGGCGTCTCGATGGCGGCGATCCAGGGCCTCTACCAGCGGGTGGTCGCGGCCGAGGCCGAGCGCGACGAGCTCCAGACCCGGCTCGAGCGGCTCGAGCGGCGCCTCGGCGAGCTCGAGGCCCGCTGACCTCGTGTCCGAGCGCACGCCCGGGCGGGTACGTCCGGGCGGCCCGGGCGCCGCTCGGCTGGAATCTCGCGGCATCCTCGGGCGTAGCGCCCGCGCATGGAACCCGCCAAGCTCCCCTCTGCCCCCATGGATCTCCGTCCTTTTGGCCTCCTCGGCGTCGCCACGGCGATGGTCCTCGCCACGTACATCGCCTCCAGCACGTGGGAGCGCGTCCGTGTGCGACCCGTCACCCGCACGATCGAGGTGACCGGCTCGGCGAAGAAGCGGATCGTCTCTGACCTGATCGAGTGGAGCGCGACGGTCGAGGCCGAGGCGAAGGACCGCGCCGAGGCCTACAAGATCCTCCACGACCACGCCGGTCGCGTGCAGGCGTTCCTGCGCGAGAAGGGGGTGCCCGAGGCGGAGCTGGTGACCTCGTCCGCCAGCGTGTCGGAGACCTTCGAGACCGAGTACGTCGGCACGGGCGAGGATCGCATCGAGCGCCAGGTCTTCAAGGGCTTCCACGCGAGCCAGATGCTGACCGTCCGCTCCAACAACGTCGCGCTCGTCGACAAGATGGCGCGCGAGGTCACGGCGCTGCTCGAGCAGGGGGTCGCGTTGACCTCGAACGACCCGGCGTACTTCTATACGAAGCTCGGCGACGTCAAGATCGAGATGCTCGCCGAGGCGTCGAAGGACGCCCGCACCCGCGCGGAGAACATCATCGCGTCAGCGGGCGGCGCCCAGCTCGGGAAGCTCCGGGTCGCCGACATGGGGGTGATCAACGTCAACCCCGCCAACTCGACGCAGGGCTCGTGGGACGGCAACAACGACACGAGCTCGCTGGAGAAGGACATCATCACGATCGTCCACGCGACCTTCGAGCTCGATTGATCAAGCGGGGCGGCCGCGGCGCTGGAGCGCCTCGACGATCGTCTCCGCCAGCGCCTGGGCGCTGCGCTTGGTCGCGGTGATGACCTTGGGCGAGCGGAGACCGGTGTAGAGCGTCGAGACCTTGTGGTCGAGCTGGGTCCCGCCCCAGATCACCACGAGGTCGGCCCAGTCGACCTGTTGCCTCGCGTCCTTGCCGGTGCGGCGCTTCTCGACCCCCTCGATCAGCTTGAGCTCGATCCGCCCGCCGATCGCGTCGCGGACCTCGCGGTGGGAGTTCGGCGAGCCGCCGACGATCAGGAGCTTGCGCACCCCGGCCGCGAGCATCGCCTGGGCGGCGCGGTCGAGCGCCTCCTCGTTGCGCGAGCCGCCGCAGAACTCGCAGTCGCTCGCGGCGTCGACGAGGACGAGCTCCTTGCCGGTCGCGGCGGCGGCGGCCTGACAGGTCGCGCCCACGCAGGCGCGCGCGAAGCGGGCGGTGAGGGTCGTAGCGACCTGCTCGCGCTTGGACTCGGCGATCCGCTGCTTTCGTGGCGAGGTCAGCTTCACCGCCTCGAGCGCCTGCCGCGCCGTGGCGCCAGCGCTCCCGCGGTAGCCGAGTTCGGCCAGGAGCTTGTCGATCTCGAGGTCCATGTCGCTCCTCTGCGCTTAGCACGGGCCGCGCTAGAAGCGACCGAGAAGCGCCAGGCCTGCGCCCCCGGGGTAGCCGCGGGGGACCCAGCGGACCTCGCGCCGGTGGCCCCGCCGCGCGAGCCCGACGCCGAGCAGGGCGGCGCCCGCGACGACGATGACGCCACCGATGACGCCGGCCGCGACCGCGATCTGGTTCGCCCGGGTGCCCTCCTCGAGGAGCCCGCGGAAGACCGCTGGATCGGCGTCGCTCGCGGCCTTGGCGGCGTCGCCGCGGCGGTCGACGTCGGCCCCGGCGGCGAGCCCGTAGGCCATGACTCCGAAGCTGAGCGCGCCGAGCCCGAGCGTGACGCCGCCGGCGATCGCCAGCGCCTTGCGCGGGCGCGCCTGCGGCTCGCTCGCGGGGCGGGCCGCCTCGTCGCGCTGCCTGGCGGCCTCGGCCTCGCGCTGCCTGGCGGCCTCGGCCTCGCGCTGCTGGGCGGCCTCGGCCTCGCGTTGCTTGGCCTCCTCGGCCTCGCGCTGCCGGGCCTCCGCGGCCTCGGCCTCGGCGATCCGGCGGCGGAGGTCGTCCAGGGTCTTGCCGACCTCCGCCGTGGTCTCGAGATCCTTCGGGTCGATCATCGGCAGGTAGGATTCGAAGAGCCGCGCCGCCTTGCGGAGGTAGCTGAGCTTGGGGTCGATGCTGTAGGCCTCGACGCAGGCCTGGGCGATCTGGTAGGCGAGCGCGCTGCGCTGCGGCCCGTGCTGTGGGTCCTCGGGGAGGGCGGCGTAGGCCTGGGTCCACAGCTCGATCGCGCCTTCGAAATCGGCGGTTTCGAAGCGGGTCTGGGCCTCCTGGGCGAGCCGTCGCACCTGCTCCAGCGCGGCGGCCTTCGCCGGGTCCGGGCGCTCGCGCGGGGGCGCCATGAGGGCCGCGAGCGGGGGCGCCGCGCGCGTCGGCGCCGGCCCCGCGACCGCCGCCGCGACGGCGACCACCAGCCCCTGACGCGCCCACGGACCCACCGCGCCCAGCTTAGGCCAGCGCTGCGCGCCCCACAAGCGCGCCGCGTGGGCGGGCCCGCCCCGCGCGGGCCCGCCCGAGGGACATGCTCCAAGAGACATTTGTGGCGGCGCCATTTCTTTGCCGGGCGCCCTCGCGGATACTCGTGGATGATGGCCCGATCGCTCGCCGCCCTGTGGGCGCTGGCGCCCGCCGCGTGCTTCACCGGCGGCTTCCTCGCCGGGCAGCCCTGCGCCTCCGACGCCGACTGCGGCCCGAGCCTGCGCTGCGAGCTCGGCGTGTGCGGCGGGCCGAGCGGGGAGGCGAGCAGCTCGTCGTCCTCGACCAGCGACGCGCCGACGGGGACGAGCACGAGCGCCACAAGCACGAGCGGCGTCACGAGCGGGGGAACGAGCTCAGGCTCGTCGACCAGCCCGTCGACGGGGAGCTCGAGCTCCGGCGACGCCACGACCGGCGCGACGTGCGGGCTCGGGCGCTGCAAGGACCTCGACCTGCTCTTCGTGGTCGACAACTCGCCGAGCATGGGGACGAAGGGGCAGGTGCTGCTCGCGGCGGTGCTGGCGTTCGGCAACGTGCTGACGCCGACGCTGCGCGAGGCCTGCAGCATCCACCTCGGGCTCGTCACGACCGACGACTACCTCTACAACCCGCCGGGCTGCCAGACGCTCGGGGCGCTGGTGCAGGCGGACACTGCAGGCAACCCCTGCGTCTTCGCGGAGGGGCTGCCCTACGCGACCGAGGCCGACCTCGAGAACCCGGCGAATCTGGCGTGCCTCTTCGGCGTCGGGACCGACGGATCGGGCGACGAGCGGCCGATGGACGCGGTCTTCTCGATCTTCAAGGCGAGCCTCAACCAGGGCTGCAACGCGGGGTTTCACCGGAAGGACGCGATCCTGGCGGTGGTGATCGCGACGGACGAGGACGACGACGACAACGACCAGCAAGGCCACGACGGATCGACCGACTTCGACGAGGCGTTTTGGCCGAGCGTGCTGACGAACTTCAAGGGCGGCGTCGAGGACCTCTACGTCCTCGGCTTGCTCGGAGATCCGGATCAGCAGACGACGAGTTGCCCGTGGATGCCCGCGGCCGGCGCAGACGGCCTCGGGGCCGAGGCGGCCCCCAACCTCCGCGGCTTCATCGAGTCGTTCCCGCCCGAACACCAGGAGGTCGGGTCGCTCTGCCGTGCCCCCGACCCGGTGGTGTACGAACCCCTCATGCAGAAGATCCTGGCGGACCTCCAGGCGATCTGCGCGACGTCCTAGGCGCGCTCGTCGGAGCGCGAGCGAGGCGGATCCGCGCCCGGCGAGGCCGCCGGCCTTCAGCTATCATGGCCACGGTGGGAGAAGGCGGGAGTTCGGAGCGGGGAGACGAGACGCCGACGCGCCTCTCTCTCGAGCGTCACACCGGCCCGGGGCGGGCGCAGGCGGCCGCCCCGGCGACGATCCGCGAGGGGGAGGTCCTCGGGGACCGCTACCGCGTGATCCGTCGCCTCGGCAAGGGCGGGATGGGCGAGGTCTACCTGGCCGAGCACATCGCCATCGGCCGCATGGTGGCGATCAAGACCCTGAGCGCGACGCAGGAGGACAAGCCGGACCTGGCCCGTCGCTTCATGCAGGAGGCGCGGACTGCCTCGAAGGTGCGCCACGCGAACATCGTCGACATCACCGACTTCGGGCACACGGAGGCGGGCGCGCCCTTCTTCGTGATGGAGTACCTCGAGGGGCAGGACCTCAAGACGCTGCTCCGGCACGAGGGCGCGCTCGCGTGGCCGCGCGCGCGGGAGATCGCGCTGCAGATCTGCGCGGCGCTCGGCGCGGCGCACGCCCAGGGGGTCGTTCACCGCGATCTCAAGCCGGACAACGTCTTCGTCGTGCGCCAGGGCGACGCGGAGGTCGTGAAGGTCCTCGACTTCGGGATCGCCAAGAGCATCACGAGCGACGACCCGCAGGAGACCACGCAGACCGGCGTCCTCCTCGGGACGCCGGAGTACATGTCCCCAGAGCAAGCCCAGGACCTGCCGCTCGACGCCCGCTCGGACATCTACGCCGCGGGGGTGATCCTCTATCGGATGGTGACCGGTCGCGTGCCCTTCCAGGCGAAGGCGTTCATGACGGTGCTCGCCCGGCACATCCAGGAGCCGCCGCTGCCTCCGAGCCAGGTCGACCCGACCCGCCCGGTCAGCCCAGGGCAAGAGCGGGTGATCCTCCGCTGCCTCGCCAAGCGGCCCGAGGACCGCTACCAGTCCGCGGCCGAGCTCGCCACGGCCCTCCGCGCCGCCGAGGAGGTCAGCGCGCCGCGACGTCGCTGGGCGGCTCCGGTCCTCGCCCTCGGGCTCGCAGGGCTGGTCGGGCTCGCTGCCGTCGCCGCCTTCGCGTGGTCCGGCGCCGAGCAGGCGCCAGCCGCGGCGGTGCAGGATGAGCCTGTCCCAGAGAACAGCGCGAAGCCGGCGCCTCTCGCGGACCCGACTCCGGTGGCGCCGGTCGAATCGGAGCCCGCTGCCGAGCCGCCGAAGCCGGAGCCCGCCGAGGCGCTGGCGGACGTCCCCGCGGTCGAACCACCGGCGTCCGCGGACGAGCCGGAGCCGGTCGACCCCTCGAAGACGAAGAAGCAGACCCGGCCGCGGACGGAGCCCGCCAAGACGCCGAAGGACGTCCTCGGCGACGCCGACATCCGGGCCGCCGCGGCGAGCGTCGCGGGCGCCCTCGTCGAGTGCAGCAGGCACGGGATCCCAGGGCTCGTGGTGAAGGTCGACGTCCGCGTCGGCGAGTCCGGGAAGGTCGCGCGGGCCAGCGCCCATAAGCCGCAGCAGGGCTCGATCCTCGGCAACTGCGTGGAGCAGGCGGCGCGGCGCGCCCGCTTCCCGTCGCTGCGCGCGCCGCAGGACGTGACCCTGCCCCTGCGTCTGCCCTAGGCCGCCGCCGCTCGTGAGCCTGCGGGCCCCGCGTGTTCGTGATCGGTGCGCAGCGGCGTCGGCGCTAGAACAGGTAGGGGATCAGGGCCCGTCGCTCGGCCGGGTAGTCCGGGAAGCGTTCGCGGTACCAGCGGTGGGTCGCCACCGCGCGCGGGACCAGGTTCGCCGCGCTGATCACGAAGATGAACACTCCGGCCAGGGACCACGTGCAGAGCGCCAGTCCGGCCCACGCGCTGAGCTCGGTCAGGTAGCTCGGCGACGACACCCAGCGGAAGAGCCCGCCGCGCGGGATCCGGTACACCTTCTCGCCCATCGCCACCTCGCTCCGGCTGCGGAGCCCGCGGACGATCGCGTCCGAGTGGATGTTGAGCGCCAGCGAGACCGCGTAGATCGGCAGCCCGATCAGGAAGCGTGGGTCGCTGAGCCAGGCCAGCGTGTAGTGCTCGCCGAGGCGGGTGAAGAACGTCGCGTGCAGGTACCCGTGCAGCGAGGTCACCAGCCACCCGACGCCGATCACCATCAGCGAGAAGCTGGCCTTCGCGCCGCGCGGCGAGCGGATCGAGAGCGGGAAGAAGAACCCGCGGTTGCCGTAGTGGACCAGCCAGATCCCGAGGAACACCAGCGGCACCGTCTCGGCCCAGCGCGGCCCGCTGAAGAAGAAGTACAGGAAGCTCAGCGTCGCCGGCAGCTCCATGAGAAACCACCCGACCCGCGGGTCGAGGGCCACCCCGAAGCGCTCCGACGCGAAGCGTCCGTAGGGCGTCGGGACGAAGGGCGCCACCAGCGCCGTCACGCCCGCGAAGATCAGCGCCGCGGTGAGGACCGTGTCGTAGGTCGGGTCGCCGGTGTACCAGGTCATACGCGGCCGCGAGTATAAGCCTGGACGCGCCGCCGCGTCCCGCGCCTCAGGTCCAGGACAGCTCGCAGCCGTCGAGGTACCAGGGGCGATCGCCCGTCAGGCGCACGTGCGTCATCCCGTCGCCACTGGCCTCGTACAGGAAGAGCAAGGTCGCCTTGTCGGCCGTGCTGACCGAGTAGCTGATCCCCGTGGTCAGGTCCACCGCCGACACCGTCCCCGTCCCGACGAACGCGATGTCGACCGCGCACTCGAGCAGGTAGCGGCGTCCGGCCTGCGCCTGGAAGTGGATCACGACCTCGGGCCGCGAGTAGACCTCGGCGAAGGCCACGTCGAGACCCGAGAGCATGAAGTAGTTCGCGAGCGGGCGAACCGAGATGGTCCCCGCGTTCGACGCCGCCTCGAGGTAGTGCTGCTCGTCGTAGAAGGTGTTGCGGGCCGAGTAGCGGAGCGGCCCGGTGATCTGCTCGGGCGCCGCCTTCAGGACCACGGTCTTGTCCTGAAGCGTCAGGCGCTTGATCGCCGCGAAGTTCGGCACCTGCTCGAGCTTCGGGCTCGGCGGGCTCTGCTTCACCGGCTTCGAGAGCTGCTTGGCCCACGCCGCGTCGAGCTTCTGCTTGACGACCGGCTTCGGCGCGGGAACCGGCTTCGGCTCCGCCGCCTGCGCCACGCCCCAGAGCCCGAGCCCCACCACGACACTTGCGACCACGACCGCACGGATCATGCCGCTACCCTAATCAATGTTGGCGCGCGCTTGTGCGGCGGGCGTCGGGTGGAAGCGGTCCCTGCGCGGGCGTGAGCCTTTGCGCTACTTGCCGGCCGCCTTGACCGGCGTGGGCTTGCCCCTGGGCTTGCCCTCGCCCTCGTCGTCGCCGCCGCCCACCACCTTGATCGGCGGTTTGCCCGCGTGGCCGGCGTGGTCCGGCTCCGCGGCCGCGGGTAGCGGTCCGAGCGGCACCGCGTTGCTGGTGTTGATCCCGGCCTTGGCGAGGATCTCGCCCTCGATCTTGTGGAAGATGTCCGGGTTCTCCTTGAGGAACTTCTTCGCGTTCTCGCGGCCCTGGCCGATCCGGTCGCCGCGGTAGCTCAGCCACGCGCCGGCCTTCTCGATCACCTTCGCCTCCACGCCCATGTCGATCACCGCGCCCTCGCGGCTGACGCCCTCGCCGTAGGTGATGTCGAACTCGACCTCGCGGAAGGGCGGCGCCAGCTTGTTCTTGACGACCTTCACGCGCGTGCGGTTGCCGACCACCTGCTCGCCCTCCTTGATCGCCCCGATCCGGCGGATGTCGAGGCGGATCGACGAGTAGAACTTGAGCGCGTTGCCGCCGGTCGTCGTCTCGGGCGAGCCGAACATCACCCCGATCTTCATGCGGAGCTGGTTGATGAAGATCACCATCGAGCGGCTGCGGGCGACGCTCGCGGTCAGCTTGCGCAGCGCCTGGCTCATGAGGCGCGCCTGCAGGCCGACGTGGCTGTCGCCCATCTCGCCCTCGAGCTCGGCCTTGGGCG
>CAZMML010000024.1:0-14456 GCA_964567335.1 uncultured Nannocystis sp.
CGTGGATCATCTCGAGCGCGCAGCAGGCCGGGAGGGCGACCTCGGCGGCGGCGCCGGCGGCCTCGCAGGCGGCGATGATGACCAGGGGCCGCATGCGCTTGCCGCCCTGGAGGACGGCGTAGCGCATGCCCTCGTCGACGGCGGTGTCCGGGCGGCCGACCGGTCGGAGGGTGCGGGCGAGCGCGTCGTCGACGAGGGCGCGGCGGGCGTTGAAGTAGGCGTGGAGGTCAAAAGGTCTCGTCGTCATCGTGGTCGTCTCGTGCCTCGGCGGCGCCGGGGAAGGGAGCAGGTTGGTCGCGGCCCTCGAGCAGCACTTCGACGCGCTGCTCGACGGCGTCGAGGAGCGCGGAGCCGCGGCGAGCCAGGCGCACCCCGGCCTCGAAGCGTTGGAGCGCGATCTCGAGGGGGAGGTCGCCGGCCTCGAGCTCGGCGACGACGCGCTCGAGGTCAGCGAGGACCTGATCGATCGCGGGTTCATCAGGGGCGTCGGCGGGCGCCTCCGAGGTCTTCCCCGCGGCATGGCGTTTGGAGAGGGTTGGTTTGGCCACGAGGGCGCGGAGTATACGGGGCGGCGATCGCGGGCTGCAACGCTTGCTCCGGGGGGGAGCGCGCGATAGCCTGTCCGCGCATGCAAGATCGCAGGCAGGCCGCGGGGGCGGAGCTCGAGCTGCTGATGGGGCAGTTTCACGCCTACCTGGCCAAAAAGCAGCTCAAGTCGACGCGGCAGCGGGATCTGATCGCCCAGAAGTTCTTCAGTGCGGGGGGGCACATCAGCATCGAGGAGCTGCTCAACCTGAGCCGCGCGGAGAACCCGCGGATCGGGTATGCGACCGTGTACCGGACCTTGAAGCTGCTGGCGGAGTGCGGGCTCGCGGCGCAGCGTCGCTTCGGCGACGGCCAAACGATGTATGAGACGGCCGGCGACACCGAGCACCACGACCACCTGATCTGCCTGGAGTGTCACCACGTGCTCGAGTTCCACAACAGCGACATCGAGCTCGAGCAGGAGCGGGTGGCGCGGAGCTTCGGGTTCAGCCTGGTGCGGCACCGTCTCGAGCTCTACGGGCTGTGTCCGCGGGCGCGGGGCATCAAGGGCGGCTGGTGCCCCTCGGAGGAGACCCGCCGGAAGCTGAGCGACTGATGACCGAGATTGACGCGCAGGTGTTGGTGCAGCAGGTCGCGGCGCTTCTGGTCGTGGCCGGGGCGGCGGCCTGGCTGACGTTGCGGTGGATCATGCGGCGGCGCGCGGGCTGCGGCGGGGACTGCGGAAAATGCGCCGCACGGGGAGCGTCGCCCTGCGCGAGCCCGCGCGTGGGCGTGCGTCCCGAAGGGCTCCGGGTGATTCAGGGTCCGAATGTGTCGCCCCCCGGCGCCGTCTGAGGCTGGTACCAGTTCGAACTTCACGGAGCTCTCATGCGCGCAAAGTTGATGTCGTCCCTGTTCTTCTCGTCGGTCCTGGTCCTCGGCGCGTGCGCCGGCGGGTACTCGGGCCAGTTCAAGGGCAAGGGCACGGGGCGGTCCGTGCCGGCCTCGAAGGTGAAGACCTTCGCGTCGAAGGACGCGGTCTCGGGGGCGTACACCGAGCTGGGGATCGCGAAGGGGTCGGCGCCGACGGCCCAGGAGGCGGTGGAGCAGGCGAAGTTCCACTGCGGCAAGAACGGCGGCGACATGCTGATCATGAACACCGAGCCCTTCCAGTCGGGCAGCAGCTACGTGGTCGACGCGACCTGCGGGACCGACGGGGCGGCTGGCGCGAGCGGCGGGGGCAAGGCCGGGGGCAAGCCGGCGCGCTGAGCCTCGTCGGGCCTGCGCCGACGTCGCTGCGTTGCAGCGCGGAGGTCCGCGGAGGCGCCCGTCCGCCGCCGTCGGACCTCGCGGCGCGTCGGGCGTGCTCGCGAGGGACCGGCGCCGCGGCTATTCGTCGTGATCGGCGAGGCTGATGGACGAGGGAGAACGACGCTCGCGTCGGGAGGTCTCGTGGGCCTCGTCCTCGCGGCGTGCGTGCTCCATCAGGAGGTAGGTGACCGAGGTCGGCTCGAGGCCGAGATCGCCGACCTCGGAGGGTCCGAGGGCGAAGAACTCGAACTGCCCCGCCTGCCAGCCGAGGAGCTCGAAGACCCGCTCGACCGGTGTGGTCGCGCGGCCGAGGTTCTTGACGTCGCGGAGGACGCCCTGGACGAGGCGGAGCGTCGAGTGCTCCTGGCCGTTGTCGAGGCGCAGGTCGCCGGTCTTCTTCTCGGCCTCGAGGAAGGAGAGGACGCTGCCGAGGCGGACGTGCTGGAGGTCGCCGCGGAGGCCGCGGCTCTCGGCGCCTGGGGCGGTGCCGGAGCGGCGGGCCGCGACGCCCTGGATGCGGGCGACGATCTCGTCGGGCGGCAGGTTCTTCGGGAGGTAGTCGTCGACGCCCATGCGGTAGCCCTGCAGGCGCGACATGTCGTCGCTGAGGGCGGTGAGGAAGACGATCGGGATGTGGGAGAGCTTCTTGCGGGCGCGGGCCATCCGCAGGAGGGTCCACCCGTCCATCTCGGGCATCTCGACGTCGGTGAGGATCAGGTCGGGCTCGCTCTTGAGGGCGGCCGACATGGCCATAAGGCCATTCTCGGCGGTGCTGACGTTGAGGCCGCGGGTTCGCAGCGAGGCGGCCAGCTCGGTGCGGATGCTGGCGGAGTCGTCGACGAGGAGGACGTTGAGCGGGCGGGTCAAGGCGGGCTCGGCGGCCGGGCTCGGCCCTTCGAGCACCGAGCTCACGCACATGCCGAGGATCTTCTCCTGTTCGGCCGTGAAGCCGGCCAGCTTGACGAGGGTGCCCTTTCCGCCTTCGGCGCCTGGGTCGAGCGTCTCGCCGCTGAGGTAGAGGATGGCGCGGTTGGGCAGGCTGAGCTTGACGCGGACCGGCTGACCCGCCTCGAGGTTTCGAATCCCGGGCAGCATGAGCTGCCCACGGCGCAGGTTGTCCGTGTACTCTACGAGGAAGTCGTCGTAGGATTCGAAGCGAACGCCAAACGTGGCGATTTTCGCTGGCTTGGGCGCCTCAGCCATCGTCCGGCTCATATCCTACGGGTTTCGGCGGGAGGATCCAACGAGGTCTGCGCGGGCGCCCGACTTGCAGTAGTATCTCCGCGTGAATAAATCGCGCCTCGCACCATCGCCCTCTGGGCGGCCAGTGAGCGCGGCCCTGGCGCTCTTCTGGCTCACGGTGTTCGTGCTCGTGCTCGCGTCGTTCTTCGTGGTGCCCTTCGCGCTGTGGTGCAACTTTGCGCTCGCACGCACGGCGCAGCTCGACGCGCGGGTCGACGCGGCGTGGCTCTGGGCGCTGAGCGTGGCCGTGACGCTGGTGGCGCCGCTCGTGCTCGCGGCGTGGAAGTACGGGGTCGATTCGCGCCGGATCTCGACGGCGATGCTGTGGTTGCCTTTGGTGTGGAACCTGTGCGGGTTCCTGCTCGCGGTGCAGGTGATGCCTGGTGTGCTCGTGTCGTCGTTGCGCGCGCAAGGGAACATCGCCGGGGAGAAGCTGGGAGACTCGCATCGGATCGCGCGGATGCTCAGCGCGATCGGGCACAGCTTGGCGGACAAGATCGATCCGCCGGGGCGAGGCGATCCGCCGCCGGCTGAGGCGCGGCCGAGACCGGCAGCCGTCGGCGCGGACGCGGGGACCGCGGTGCCCTTCTCGGTCGCGGGCAACGCGATCTTGGTCGACGTGGAGCTCGAGGGTCCGGCGGGTCGGCTCTCGCTGCCCTACCTCTTCGACACCGGCGCGTCGTACACGACGGTGAACAGCGAGACGGCGGCGACCCTCGGCCTGAAGATCCCGGAGGACGCGCCGAAGCTCCAGTTCAACACCGCGAGCGGGCCGCGGGAGAGTCGGATGGTGTACCTGCCGGCGCTCCGGATCGGCGGGGTCGAGCTGCGCGGGCTGTTGGTGTCGGTGTGCGACGGCTGCGCGAACGACCGCTCGCAGGGCCTGCTCGGCCTCAACGTGATGCGCGAGTTTCGGGTCGAGATGGACTACCACGACGGGCGGATGTACCTGCGGCCGCGGCCGACAGATGGTCGTCCGAACCGCGCGTACGACATCTCGTCGGTGGTGCACATCGAGGTGGAGGGCTCGCCCGAGATCTGGCTGGGGCGGATCCGATGGGTGCTGCTGGTGACCAACAAGGGGACGCAGCCGATCGAGAACGTGGTGCCGAAGGTGCTCTTCTCGGACGGTCAGGTCATGCGCGGGGCGGCGATCGTCCGCGTCGAGCCGGGGGCGACGGGGCGCTCGCTGGTGGAGGGCAAGGCGGACGCGACGGACCACCAGAAGATCGGCTTCACCCTGGGGCTCGAGGAGGCATACTGGTGACGCGATGCTAGACGGCGAGACAGGGTTTCAGTGGTCGTACGTGGTGCTCGCGGTGCTGATCCCGGCGGCGATCCTGGTGTACTACCTCGGGAATTCGCGGGTGCAGCGGCGGCTCTTCAGCGCCCGCGCGAACGAGCCGCAGGGGCGGCGGATGCCGCGGGGCTCGCTCAAGGCGGATCCTCAGTTCTCGGCCTTCGTGTCGCGGGCCCTGGAGCGCGGGGCGGCGACGGAGATCGCGCGGGCGGAGGCGCAGCCGGTGATGCTCCGCGGGCGGATCACGGCCGCGGACGCGAACCTCGGGGGGGCGCCCGGGCGCGAGTGCGTGTGGCGCAACCGGAGCGGCGCGCCTCGGGAGGCGGCGGTGGCGGCGGACTTCGTGACCATCGCCGACGCCACGGGGCGCGCGGTGCTGGAGAACCTGGGGACCGCGGAGGTCGTGGCGCCCGAGGAGCGGGCCAGCGCGCATGTGACGGCGCTGGGTCTGTACATCGGCGACGAGGTCGAGGCGATCGGCAGGTTCAAACCCGAGCGGATCGGGCAGGACGCCGACCCCGCGCAGCTCGTCTACGGGTCGCTCGGCGCGGACGGGAACCTGTATGTGCGTGTGTGCGCCCGGGCGCTCGACAAAGATCTCTCTTCTGCTCAAGGCGCGGTATCCTCGCCACCCTCTGCCCCTCAGGAGTCTTCCGAATGAAGCGAATGTTGTTGTGCTTGACGGTGATCGCCTCGGCCGCGGCCTGCAAGAAGGGCACGGATGTGACGCCGCCTGATGGTGGGGGTGGTGGCGGGGGAGGCGGAGGCGGAGGCGGAGGCGAGGTGAAGCCCCCGACGACGCCGCAGGAGCCCGACCCCCCGGCGCTCGCCGACGCGCGGAAGCAGTACCTCGCGGGCCAGTACACGCAGGTGATCGAGGCGATGCGGCCGCTCGTCGAGGAGCTGAAGACGAAGCAGCAGGTGCGAGCCTCGGGGATCGGGGCCGGCTGGTTGGCGCTGGCGCTGGCGGAGGACGTGGTGGAGAACGCGAAGGACCCGGCGGACCACGCGCAGGCGATGGCGGACCAGAGCGGGGACCCTGAGGTCATGGTCCTGGCGAAGCTGGCTCAAGGGGTCTTCAAGCTCAAGACCAACGACTTCACGGGGGCAGCGGCGGACTTCGAGGCGGCCTTCAACGCGCAGAAGGACGGGAGCAACGCCGGGCTGACGCTGGTGATGTACGGCTACGCGAAGCTCAACCTCGCGTTCGGGCCCGACGAGGGGGAGGCGGTCACGAACCCAGGGGAGCTCGACAGCGCGGGATCGTCGTTCTCGAAGGCGCAGCGGCTGGTCGAGAAGCAGACCGGCAACGAGCTGATCGGGGCGCGGGCGATCGAGGGCATGGCCGCGGTGGCGAAGTACAAGCGCAACATCCCGGAGGCGTGCAAGCTGAGTGTCGACGCGAGCGCGATGTACACCAAGGGCGGCGCGGCGCAGATCCTCCTCGACGGGGTGGTCGCGCTGCAGGACTCGGCGAACTGCTCGACGATCGCCCCGACCAAGTGAGCGCGCCGGGTCGAGGCCCGGGCCTCACGGGGCTCGTGTCGGAAGGCCGAGCTCGCGCGCCCGCTCCGCGCGCAGGTCCGCGTAGGGTCGATCCCACTGTGGCCGCGCCTCCAGATCCCAGGCCTCCACCGGGATGAGCCCGTGTCCCGCGAGGTCCTGCATCAAGAGGCACTCCGCGGCTGGCTCGCGTGAGAAGCCGAAGGGGTTGCGCGCCTGTCCCGCGGGCAGGCGCGGGTAGGTGTCGTCGTCGTCTTCGATCAAGCGGCGGAGCTCCTCGGCGCGGCGCTCCATATGGTCGAGGAAGGGTTCGTCCAGCGGTCCGACCCCCGCGCGCGCGGTCGGCTCCCGGCGGACCCACTTCGCCCAGTCGAACCCGTACACGAAGTCGTGCACGTAGCGGAAGCGGATCGTCGTCGCCTGTCCGTAGAGCCCCTGCAGCGCCGCGAGCCGGCGCCCCAACGCGACGAGCGCTCGCTCTCCGCCGCCCTCACCCGCGCGGACGAGCGTCGCTGCGGTCGACTCGAGGTCCCAGAAGATGTTGCCGGGGAACGCCGCGTCGACCGCGGCCGCGATCTCCAGCAGCGCGCTCGTCACCGCGGCCCGGAGCGCGGAGGTTCCCAGCAACGCTGCCACCTCGACCGGACTCCGGCTCAGGCCGCGTCCCGGCGCCAGCGAGCGCTGCGTCCACCTCAAGCCCACCCCAACCATCGGAGGGCCAGCAGGGCCAGGGCGAGCGCCGTCGTCGTCCCCCAGATCATCGCGTGGAGCGCCGACTTGTAGCGCGCCTGCGCGTCGAAGCACCCCGTCGCCGCGCGGGGGCTCTCGAG
This sequence comes from uncultured Nannocystis sp., assembly GCA_964567335.1. Lineage (GTDB taxonomy): Bacteria > Myxococcota_A > Polyangia > Nannocystales > Nannocystaceae > Nannocystis. The sequence goes on from CAZMML010000024.1 coordinate 6,712, forward strand.
CATCAAGCGGCGCCAGGGCCACGCTGAGACGAGCAGCGCCGCCTGCGCCGCGATCAGCGGGAAGGCCCCGCCGCTGAAGCGGCCCGCGAGGACCCATGCGAGCACCCCGGCCAGCGCCGCGTACTCCACCACCGCGCGCGCGCTGCGGTTGCCGAAGCTCGTCGTCAGGGTCACCTTGCCCCCGCGCCTGTCGCTCTCCTCGTCGGAGAGCCCGCTCGCCACTGCCGAGGCGAAGGCCAGCGACATCAGGCCGGGGAGGGTCCAGGTGTACCAATCCGACCACACCGCCCCGCCCTGCACGTACGCGCTCCACCACGGGACGAAGAGCCCGACGCCGAGCATCTCGATGATCTCGCCGCCGCCGCGGTCGTTGATCCGCACGGGCGGCGCCGAGTACAGCAGCACGAGCCCGAGCCCCAGCGCGGCGGCGGCGGCGGCTCCCGGGCAGGGCAGCCGCGCCTCTGCCAGCATCGCCACGCCGAGCGCCACGGCCCCCGCTCCGCACCCCGCCAGCAGCACGCTCTGCGCCGGCAACACCGCGTCAGGGATCGTCTTTGGAGATCCCGCGTGGGGGAACATCGCCCGCTTGAGCGCGTCGACATCCGCGTCGAACCAATCGTTGAGCAGCACGACATACGCGGTCGCGAAGGCCGCGAACAAGAGGCCGATCGCCGCGGCCTCCCAGCTCCACGCCTCGGCGGCCATGTGCCCCAGGACGTGGCCGAGCAGCGCGGGCGCCAGCACCTTCGGCCAGCTCGCCGGCTTCAGCGCGTAGATCCAGCGGCGCGGCGCCGAGGCGAAGGCCGGGTGCATCGCCTCAGCCCTTCAGGCGCGCGAGCTCGGCGTCGATCGCCTGCGAGAGCCCCGCGACGTTCGGGTTGCCGTCGAAGCTGTACCCGTTGATGTAGAAGCTCGGCGTCCCGCCGACGCCCGCCTCCCCGGCCTTCTGCATGTCCTCGTCGACGAACTTGCGGCCGCGTCCGCTGCCCAGGCAGTCGTCGTACTTGGTCATGTCGAGCCCGACCTGCGTGGCGAGCTCGCGCAGCTTGTCCTTGGAGAGCTCGCGCTGCGCCGCGAAGATCGCGTCGTGCATCGGCCAGAACTTCTCCTGCTCGTGCGCGCACTGGCTCGCCTCGGCCGCCGGCATCGCGTTCGGGTGGAAGCTCAGCGGGAAGTGGCGGTAGACGAAGTGCACCTTCTGGCCGGCGTACTTCGCCTTGAGCTCGCGGACGGTGTCGGCCGCGCGCGAGCAGTAGGGGCACTCGAAGTCCGAGAACTCGACCACCTGGACGCCCTCCGGCGTCCCCATCACCGGCGCGTGCGCGGCCGCCAGCTCGATCGGCGGCGGTCGGACGTCCGGCAGCAGGGTCTCGACCTTCGCGCCCGCCCGCAGCTCGGCGAGGATCGCGCCGAACACCTTCTCCGTCTGCTCGGCGTTGATCGCCTGCTCCACCTGATCGCGGACGAGCTCCAGGGGGGGCGCGTCCGGCGACTTGCGCGTGTCGTAGAAAGCCTGCACCTCGGCGTCGGTCGGCTTCGGCACCGCCGCGTCGATCCGAGCCTGCACGAACTCGTTGACCTGCTTCCCCTCGCGCTCAGCGGCCGCCGTGAGCACCCGCTGCTGGACCAGGTTGTCGAGCACCGCCTCGCGGGCCCGCGCGACCTCGCTGCAGTAGGTCCGGAGGGCGCGCGCCTCCGCGGACACGAGCTGATCCCCGAGGTCCTCCGCCCGGATCTCCGCGCCGTCGATCCGCGCCACCACCGCGCCGGGCGTGAGGCGCAGCCCCGCCTGCTCGCAGGCCGAATTCCCCGGTGTCGGCAGCGGACGCGGCGTCGGCGCCTCGGCGATCGGCGCCTTGCTGGCTTGTGTCGCCGGTTGGGCCTTCGGCGCCGCTCCGCGCTCCGGCAGGCACGCCACCAGCGTCAGGGCGACCACAGACAACGAGATACGAATGGACATCTTGGAGGGGCCTCTCACGCCGCAGAAGGCGACGGCGCGAAGGATATCTGCCCGCTCCCCCGCACGCCACCGCGACGCTCCGCGGAATTCGCACACGCCCGTGCGCTGCTGCCGGGTTGCCGTCGCCGCCGCTCAGGGCGTAGCGTGCCGCTGTGAGCCCCCGTCGCGCCCGCGTACCCGCGCTCGCCCCCGTCCTTGTGCTCGCCTGCGCCGCTCGCTCCCCCGTCACGCAGCCGCCCGCGAGCGACCCACCGAAGACCGCCGCGGCCGCCTCGACCGACCCGCCGGCCATGGTTCACCCCGGACCCCCTCGGCTCTTCCGCAACGCTCGCGTGATGACGGCCGACGGGCAGATCCTCGAGCGGGCCGACCTCCTCGTCGTCGACGGCCGGATCTCCGCTGTGGGTCCGAACCTCGCGGCGCCCGAGGGCGCCGTCCTCGTCGAGGTCGCGGGCAAGACCCTCACGCCCGGGATCATCGACACGCACTCTCACCTCGGCGTGTACGCCTCGCCCGGCCTCTCCGGCCACGCGGACGGCAACGAGATGTCGGCGCCGAACACCGCCCACGTCCGCGCCGGAGACGCCTACTGGCCGCAGGACCCCCAGATCGACCTCGCCCGCGCTGGCGGCGTCACCACTGCCCAGATCTTGCCCGGCTCCGCCAACCTCTTTGGCGGTCGGAGCTTCACGGTGCGCTTCGTCCCCTGGGCGCGCAGCGCCGCCGACGCGCGCTTCCCCGGCGCGCCCTACGGCCTCAAGATGGCATGCGGCGAGAACCCGAAGCGCGTCTACGGCGACAAGTCGGGGCCCAAGACCCGCATGGGCAACGTCGCCGGCTACCGCGACGCCTTTCAGCGCGCCAAAGAGTACGATCGGACATGGTCCAAGTACCGCAAGGACCACGCGGCGTGGGAGAAGAACAAGGACAAGCCGCCGCCGCCGCCTCCTGGCGGCGGTCCCGGCAAGCCCCCGGACGAGCCCCAGCCGCCCGCCCGCGACTTCGGCCTCGAGACCCTCGCGCTCGTGCTCAGCGGCGAGATCCTCGTGCACAACCACTGCTACCGCGCCGACGAGATGTCGCTGATGCTCGACCTCGCGGCCGAGTACGGCTTCCAGATCCGCAGCTTTCACCACGCCGTCGAGGCCTACAAGATCGCCGACCGTCTCGCCGCCGCCGGCACGTCCGCCTCCGTCTGGGCCGACTGGTGGGGGTTCAAGGCCGAGGCCTTCGACGGGATCCCCGAGAACGCGGCCCTGCTCCACGCCGCGGGCGCGCGCCCGATCATCCACTCTGACAGCGCGGTCGGGATCCAGCGCCTCAACCAGGAGGCCGCCAAGGCGATGCACGCCGGCCGTCGGATCGGCGTGGCGATCTCGGACGACGAGGCCCTCCGCTGGATCACCGCCAACCCCGCGTGGGCCCTCGGCATCGAGCGCGAGGTCGGCACCCTCACCCCCGGCAAGCGCGCTGACCTGGTCATCTGGTCAGGCGACCCCTTCTCCGTCTACACCCTCGCCGAGCAGGTCTACATCGACGGCGAGCCCGTGTACGTCCGCGGCGCGCTCGAGCCCCGCACCGACTTCACCCTCGGCTACCAGCGGGGCGACCTCGCTCCGGTCGCCCCGCGCGCCGTCACCGGGCACCCATGATCTCGCTCACCCTCTCCCTCGTCACCCTCCTTGCGCCCGCGCCTGCGCCTGCCTCGGTCGTCGTCGTCCGCGGCGGAGAGCTCCACGTGGGCGACGGCACCGTCCTCAAGGACGCTACCGTCGTGATCCGCGACGGCAGATTCGCCGCCGTCGGCGGTGTCGAGCTCGCCGGCCAGGCCGGCGAGGTCATCGACGCGCGCGGGAAGATCGTCACCCCGGGTCTCGTCGCCGCGGACACGCAGCTCGGCCTCGTCGAGATCGACCTCGAGGGCAGCACCCGCGACGACGCTCGCGCGGGAGAGTACCCGACCCGCGCCTCCTACGACGCCAGTCGCGCGCTCCAGCTCGAGTCGAGCGTCATCCCCGTCCAGGCGATCGGGGGCGTCACCAGCGCCGCGGTCGCGCCCGTCGGCGGGCTCATCTCCGGGCAGGTCGCCTGGATCGACCTCGTCTCCGGCGACCACCGCGGCGCCCTCGTGCGCGCCAGCGTCGCCCTCGACGGCTCCCTCGGCCAGAGCTACGGAGGCTCCCGCGCGGCGGCCCTCGCCAAGCTCGGCGAGGTCCTCGCCGACGCCCAGGTGTTCCGCACCCGCAAGCAGGCCTACGAGCGCGCCCAGTCGCGGCCCTTCGCGGCCCACCCGCTCGACCTCGAGGCCCTCGCGCCTGTCCTCTCGGGCAGCGTGCCCTTCACCCTCTCCGCCGAGCGCGCGAGCGACATCCTCGCCGCCGTCGACCTCGCCCGCTCCTACAAGCTGCGCGTCGTCGTCGTCGGCGGCTCCGAGGCCTGGAAGGTCGCGGGTGAGCTCGCCGCCGCCAAGATCCCCGTCGTCCTCCAGCCCTCGCGCAACCTGCCCTCCAGCTTCGACGCCCTCGGCGCCCGGCTCGACTCGGCCGCCCTCCTCGCGGCCGCCGGGGTGTCCGTCGCGATCGGACACCTGGACGACTCCCACAACCTCCGCAACCTCACGCAGGAGGCCGGCATCGCGGTCGCCCACGGCCTGCCCTACGAGACAGCCCTCCGGGCGATCACCCTCGAGCCCGCCCGGGTCTATGGCATGGACGCGAGCCACGGCAGCGTCGCCGTCGGCAAGGTCGCCAACCTCGTCGTCTGGGACAGCGACCCCTTCGAGCACCGCGCTCGCCCGATCCACGTCCTGATCCGCGGGCGGGCGATCCCGCTGGTGTCGCGCCAGACCCTCCTGCGCGACCGCTACCGCGACCTCGGCAAGTTCACGCGCCAAAAGTGACGCCTCGCGTCGGCTCCGCTATAGATCGATCGTCCCATGACGAGTTCGCACCACCCCCACCAGCTCGAGCACGGCCCGATCTTCTCCTGGTACCGCGACTACAACGGCCTCATCTTCACCTCAGGACACGCCGCCGTCGACGTCGACACGCTCAGCATCTCGCTCGGGGACCTCGTCGCCGAGACCCACGCGACCCTGTCCAACCTCCGCCGCACCCTCGAGAAGGCCGGTTCGAGCCTCGACAAGGTGCTCAAGATCACCGCCTACATCACCGACATGAGCCAGTTCGCGGCATTCAACCGCGCCTACGCCAAGTTCTTCCCGGGTCCTCGGGTCCCCGCACGGACCTGCGTGGAGGTCTCGCGGCTCCCCTTCAACTTCAAGGTCGAGATCGAGGCGATCGCCCACCTCTAGGGGGCGCCGGACTCGCGCTGCTTCTTCTTGAGGTCCTCGACCTTCTTGACCAGATCGTCGACGATCTTCTTGGCCGTGTTGTAGTTGTCCTCGACGATCTTGGCGCGCTTCTCGGCGGCTGCGTGGGCCTCGGCGGAGGGGGCCTCGTCGACGATCTTCTGCATGCGCTCGCGGAAGGTGGCGCGGCGCTCCAGGACGACGCGGGCGTCGGCGAGCTTCTGCTCGTAGTACTCGATCTCCGCGCTCGCGCTGGGGAAGCTGGTCGGATCGGGCTTGGGCGGGCGCATGGGAGCGAGGGTGTTCCCGCCCGGCCCGCTGGGGAGGATCCCCGGGCGGATCTTGGGGACACGCCGGGCCTCGGCGGGGTCCACCTCTCGGCGACCCACGCCGAGGCCGCGGCCTCCGGGGGTTTCGTCGGCGGAGTGGTTCGCCTGTTGACCATCGACCGCCGGGTCCGACTTGCCCTTGCCGGCGGTGCCGCCGCCCTGGGAGAAGATCAGGAGGGCGGCCAGCGCCAGGATCGCGCAGCCGACGATGACCGCCCAGAGGGCGCTACCGTCGGAAGAATTGCCGCCGGCCTGGGGCGGTGCGGGTGTCTCGCTCATCGCAAGCCGGTTATAGCATGGCGGGAGTGGAGGAGCGGCCGGAGGACATCCTCGAGATCCCGCTGGTGGTCGACCCGGCCCGGGACGGCCTGCGCCTGGATCGTTTCCTCGCCAGTCGGATCGCCCGGCTCTCGCGGACGCGCGTGCAGGAGATCGTGGACGCGGGCCGGGTGCGCCGGGCCGGGAGCGGGGAGGTGCTGCGGCGGTCGTCGCAGCGGGTGCGGGCCGGGGAGACGCTGGTGATCCAGCGGCCGGCGCCGCGCGAGCCGCCGGTGGTGATGGACTACGCGGAGCTCGCCCGCGACGAGGCGATCCTGGTGATCAGCAAGCCGGCCGGGCTGCCGGTTCACCCCTCCGCACGCTATCACCGGCACACGCTCACGCAACTGATGCGCACGCGGCTCGGGGTGGGTCACGGGTGGGAGATGGCGCATCGTCTGGACCGCGAGACCTCGGGGGTGATGGTGTTCGGGCGTCGGGGTGGGTCGGCGATCGCGCTCAAGAAGTCGTTTGTGGCGCGCGAGGTGGCGAAGGTCTACTGGGCGCTGGCGCGGGGGGAGCTGCGTTCGGCGGTGCGGGTCGAGGTGCCGCTGGGGCCGGCGATTGGGTCGAAGATCCGGATCAAGATGGGGCCGGTGCGGGTCGAGGACGGGGGGCTCCCGGCGGCGACGCGGGTGCGGCCGCTCGCGTGGGGGTCGTTCCGAGGGGAGCCGATCACGCTGGTGGAGGCGCTGCCGGAGACGGGGCGTCAGCACCAGATCAGGGTCCACCTCGCGGAGGCGGGGCACCCGCTCCTCGGCGACAAGCTCTACGGGGTCGAGGAGGAGCGCTTCCTGCGGATCGTCGAGGGGGGGCGCGCGCTGCAGGAGCTCGAGGAGGAGCTCGGGCTCTCGCGCCACGCGCTCCACGCGGCGTCGCTGAGCTTCCCGCACCCGACGCACGGGGAGCGGGTCGAGTTCTCGGCGCCGTGGCCGGACGACCTGGCCGCGCTGCTCACGGTTTGAGCAGGGGCAGGGCGCCTGGGCGCAGTTCCTCGACGATCGTGCCGGAGACGACCTGGAGCGCGGTGGTCTCGCCGGCGGCGACGACGACCTTGAATTGGGCCATGTCGCAGCCCGGGGCGAGGCGGAGGGTGCGATCCGGGAGCTCGACGGTCTCGACGCCGGGTGGCTCGCGGCTGAGGCCGAGGCGAGCCTTGCCTTCGGACCAGGTGAAGACGCGCGGCCGATCGCTGATGTCGGTGCCCGGGGGGAGCTGGAACTGGCGCGGTCCGGCGGGGCGCTCCTCGCGGGCCCAACGGAACCACAGCGCGGCGGTGATCAAGGAGGCGACCGCGATGCAGCCGAGGAGGACGAGGCGCGCGCGGCGTCCGGCGCTGTAGCCGGCGAAGCGCCCGCGGTGGTGCTCTCCGAGGGGCGGATCGGCGAGGAGCTCGTCGTCGCGGGGGCCTGGTGGCGAGCGCTCGATGGGCCGCAGCTCGAGCTGGGAGTTCTCGGACATGGCGAGAAGATAACCTCAACCGTCGTTCAGGGCGCCGGCGGTGATCCAGGCTTCGATCGTCATGAGATCGGCGGCGTCGAGCGGACCGCCGATCAGCGGCATGGGGTCGCCGGCCCCGCCGGGGACGGTGAGGTAGTCGCCGGTGAGCTTGAGGTAGAGGTAGCTGGCGGCGGGATCGCCCGGCTCGACGCGGTTCGTCATGGTCGCCTTGGGGGAGGGCACGCCGACGAGGTTGCCATAGGCGACGCCCTCGCTCAGCTCGAGCTGACCGTTGCTGAGGCCGGGAGGGGCCAGGTGACACGAGCACTTGGCGCTGAAGATCGCCTGCACCGCGGCGAAGGTCGCTCCGCCGCCGGTCGAGGAGCTG
>CAZMML010000025.1:0-14048 GCA_964567335.1 uncultured Nannocystis sp.
CAGCCGCGCCCGCCCGCGATCACGAGCAGGCGCGCGCCGTCCGGGGAGTAGAGGAGCTCGTCGATCGCGTAGTTCGGGAGGTCTTGGTCGTGGATCTGGCCGGTGGCGACGTCGCCGAGCGAGATCCGCGAGTGGGTGAGGGCGCCGAGCGCGACGGTCGCGCCGTCGCGCGAGAGGGCCACCTCCCAGGGGCCCCGGAAGGTCTGGCGGAGCGCGCCGGTGGGGCCGTCGCGGACGTCGACGGCGCGCAGGCCGTGGGGGATCGCCACGAGGCCGACCTCGGGGGCGCACGCGACCCGCGTGACGAGCTCGCCGTGGTAGCTCCAGCGCGAGACATGTCCGGATGGCCAGGTGACCGTGATGTCGCCGCCGCTGCGATCGATCTGGACCTCGGGCCAGCGCGGGTCCGCGGGCGCCGCGTCGCGCTCGGCGAGCTCGCCGCCTGGGAGTCGCAGCTCGGCGACCCGACCCTCCGGGGTGTACCAGCAGAGGAGGTCCTGGAGGTCGTCGAGCCAGGGGGCGAGGGGGTGGGTGCGCCAGGGGAGGCGGAGCGCGAGCTCGCCGTCCGGGCGCCGCCAGGCGTAGATCGAGTGCGAGCCGCGGGCGGCGACCCATCGCGGCGAGACGGCGAGGACCTGGTTCACGGTCTCGTCGATCCAGAAGGCCGCGGAGCCCCAGGTCCAGCGCGGCGTCGAGGTCTCCATGGTCACTGCGGCTGCGGCAGGAAGCCGCGGATCACGACGAGGCGCTCGACCCCGGCGAAGGTGGCGAAGAGGAAGTCGCCGCTGAGCGCGTCGACGTGGGCGCTCTCGGCGCCCGAGAGGCCCTTGATGAAGTCCTTGCGGGTGGCGATGACGGGGTCGCCGGCTGGGTCCGCCTCGTAGGCGGCGATGTTGCCGGCGGACCACTCGGCGACGAGGAGGCTGTCGACCGGGAACTCGGGGTTGTCGTCGGAGATGTAGACGAAGGCCTCGGGGCCGCCGACGATCGGGGCGTGCGTGGTGATCTTGGTGATGTCGTAGGTGCCGCCGCCGTCGGGCGCGAGGTCGACGGTGTACCACTCGCCGCCGGGCCAGGAGACGGCCTTGAGCGTGTGCTCGCCGGGGAAGCCGGCGGGCACGAAGGTGAAGCCGCCGGGCGAGGAGACGACGCCGAGCGCGGTCAGGTCGATCACCTTGTCGGTGGTCGCGCTGCCGGGCTTGAGCTGGCCGAGCTCGTTGACCGGCCAGCGGGCGAGGAAGAGGACGGCGCTCTCGGGGTGGTAGGGGAGGCCGCCGTCGTTGTCCTCGGCGGCCGCGACCGCGGCGGTGGGCATGTTCCGGTAGCCGACGATGTGGCAGCCTTCGTCGCGGGCGATCGGGACGGCGTAGAGCTGGCCGGCCGGGGTGTTGGCGGCGCCTCCCGCGAGGAGGATGTTGGGGTCGTCCTTGTCGATGACCACGCCGCCCCACTCCTTCGGGACGCCCGGCATCTCGCCGAGGTCGTAGCAGGAGTAGTACTGGTCGTAGGGCGGCTCGAGGGTGACGCCGACGGCGGCGCAGTCGCTCGGCGGCTGGGTCGGCGCGACCGGGGCGCACGCGGGCGGCGGGGGGCCCGAGCTGCCGCCGGGGCCGCCGGTGGTCGAGGAGGCGGGGCCGCCGGTGGTCGAGGAGGCGTCGGAGGAGGCGCTCGTGGCGGCGCTCGTGGTCCCCGCGGTCGAGGCGCTCCCGGTGGTGTTGCCCGGACCTGTGGTCGGGTCGAGGTCGGTCGCGCTGCTCCCCGCGGTGGTGCCCGGGCCGGCGTTCGTGCTGGTGGCGAGGGTCGTGCTGGTGAGGGTCGTGGGGGTCGTCGCGGTGGCGTCCGTGTCGCCGCCGCCGCCGCCGCCGCAGGCGAGCAGCGCGAGCACAAGCACGAGCGCGCGGGGGGCACGGACCATCGCAGCAGGATAACAAAGACGCCGCGGCCATGTGCTTCCACGCGTCCGGGTCTGCGCGGCCGTGGGGAGCGCGATCTCGAGGCGAGGGGCGCGAACACGCCTCCGACGCGCGGCAGGAGACTCCCGCTTCGCCACCTGTCGCGGAGCTGCGACGAGTGGCTCGACTCGGACCTGGTGCCCCGAATGAACGATCGAGGTGAAGGGCGGAGATGTCAGGGGTCCTGGCGCTCGCGCCAGGCGGCGAAGAGCTCGCCCTCGTCGGCGGGGAAGATGGCGCTCGCGGGGACCTCGGCGTGGTAGCGCCGAAACGCGGCGGCGAAGCCGGCGGGGTCGTCCTCGAACCATTGCGAGGCGAGCGAGGAGCCCTGCGTGAGCCGTTCGAAGCGGAGGCGCGCGACCAGGAGCGCGGCGATCCGGAGGCCGTCAGGGGCGATCCGGGCGAGCGCGCCGGCGTGCTCGGGCGAGAGCCCCTCGGTCGCGCGGGCGAGGGCCGAGACCGGGTCGGGCGCCCGCAGGGCGGACGCGAGCGCGCGCTCGAGGGCGAGGAGCTCGGCCGTCCCTGCGCTCGTGTCGTCTCGGCGATCGTCTGGCGCTTCGGTCATGTCTTCCCCGTGGCGCCCGCACCGCGGGCCTCGACTAGGCCGCGGATCCGGCGCAGCTCGGCGTCGATCTCGGCGACGTCGCCGGGGCCGACGGTCCCCTCCATGCGCTCGAGGGTGACGCCGCGGAGCTCGGGGCAGCGCGGCAGGACCTCCTCGAGGAGCGCCCACACCGGCTCGGGGACGGCGTCATCGTGGCTGTCGAGGCGGACGGTGCGGCGCGAGGGCAGCCACGCGGGGTCGCTCCGCGAGCCGCCGGAGACGTGGATCTCGATCACGCGTCGGAGGTCGAGGCGGTCCAGGAAGGCGCGCGGGTCGAGGCCGAAGGTCTCGGCGTTGTGCGAGAGGTTGTGCAGGTCGAGCAGGAGGTGGGCGCGCGGGAGCTCGAGGACGCCGGCGATCAGGTCGGCCTCTGCGAGCGGGTCGGAGAGCGTGAAGTAGTGGGCGGTGTTCTCGACCGCGACGTCGGGGACGAACTCCTGCAGCTCCGCGAGGCGGGCGCGCACCTGGGCGGCGACCGCCGGCCGCGCGAGCAGCGGCAGGGGGAGGGTCATCGCCTCTCCAGCGAGGGAAGTGACCGCGAGGTGGTCGCTGAGCCAGCGGAAGCCGAAGCGGGCGTGGTCGGCGGCGAGGCGCTCGGCCCAGCGGCGCTGGCGCGGCCGGTCGGCGGGGTCCATCGAGCCGAGCGAGAGGCCGACGCCGTGGGCGACGAAGGGCCGCGAGGCGGCGCCCGCCGGGGCCCAGCGGGCGCCGAGCGCGGCGAAGGTCTCGGCGTAGCGGTTGGGGACGAGCGACCCGTCGCGCCGCGGCCACCAGGTCGTCTCGGGCGCGATCTCGAGGTAGTCGGCGTGGGCGCCGAAGCAGGGCTCGGTGAGCGCGAGGAACTCGGGGTCCGGCTGCAGGACGAAGCCGACCCCGACCCTTCCGCCCGCGGGTGACACGCTCAGGGCGGCGCTCCCGCGGTGAGGAAGGAGAGGAAGCGGGAGCTGCGCTCAGGGACATGTCCCATACCGCAGCCGATGGCGTGGCGCTCCAGCTCGCCCTCGATGCGGGTGCCGCAGCCGTGCGAGCGGGCCCAGCGGGCGCCGCGGGGCGGGCGGGTGCGGGTGAGGCGGTCGCGGGTCGCGCCCGCGAGGCTGGCGGACGCGGTCTTCTGGCGGTTCTCGCGCAGCCACTCGTTGTCGGGGTCGAGGGCCTCGAGGTTGCCCCAGAAGAAGAGGGTCGCGGCGGCCGCGGCGGCGAGGTCGACGCGGGCGGTGGCGAAGTCCTCGGTGGTGACCCGGAGCTCCTCGCTGAGCGCGTGGGGGAGCGCGGAGCGCTCGAGGCTGGCGAGGCGCTCGACCATGCGGGGGTCGGCGGTCGTGCGGACGAGCTCGGCGAGCCGCGCGATCCGGGCGTCGATGTCCTTATCGCTGGGGTCCTCGAGCGAGGCGAGGGCGTCGAGGTCGCGGTCCTTGAAGACCTGCACGCGGGGGTTCGCCCGGGTGCGGTCGATCAGGACCAGCCAGGGGTCCTCCTTCTTCGGGAGATCGGGGAACTGGCGCCGCAGCTCGCCCATCGTCGCGCAGATGACCTCGTACATCGCCAGCGGGGCGAGGTCCTGGTCGCTGCCGTGGTTGAGCAGCTCGCCGAACGCCATGCCGCGGCGCCAGCGGGCGGAGTCGTCCGCCGGGATCACGAGCACCAGGGTCGGGCGGCGGGCGAGCCCAGGCGCGGCCTCGTCGCGCGCGTCGGCGAAGGTCAGTGGCGCCTCGGAGGGCTCTGGCGCGGGCTCCGGCGGGAGCTCGTCATCTGCAGGTTCGTCCGGGTCTGCGGGGCGGCGCCCCGTGGGGGTGCATGCGAACGCGAGGAGGAGTCCTCCGAGGACGTGCCGGCGCTTCATGGGCCCTTGAGACGCGGGAGCGTCGCGAAAGTTCCGCGCCCGCGGCGAACTATCTCTCTTCCCGGACGGCCCCGGCGTTCTCGGCGTTCTCGGCGTGCTCGGCGTGCTCGGCGTGCTCGGCGTGCTCGGCTTCGACCTCGATCCGGATCTCGCGCCTGCCGTCGCCGTGGTCGGAGATCTCGACCCTGGCGTCGCCGCGCAGGCCGCGGGCCTCGAGGCGCTCCAGGATCTGCAGGCGGGCGGCCTCGGCGTCGTCGCGGTCGAGGAGCTCGAGGTCGAAGAGCTCGAGGCCGAGGCGGCCGCCGAGGGTGCCGTGCACGGTGCCGACGAGCGGCTGGGCGACGCAGCTCGACGCGGGGAGCTCGGCCTGCGCCTCGATCTCTCGCAGCAGCTCCGGGCCGACCTCGTCGGCGCCCCAGAGGTCGATCCGCAGGGTGGCGTCGCGGCCGTCCTCGGCGGTGACCCGCACGGCGATCTGGTCGGCGCCGGTGCTGCGCTGCAGCACATCGGCGAGGCCGCGCGCCGGGTCGTGGAGGCGCTCGACGTGGTCACCGGCGCACGACACGCTGGCGCCGAAGTTGTGCTCGTAGTCGAGGGGCAGGCGACAGGCGCCGGCGGCGACGAGCGCGCCGAGGCCGGACGCGAGGGCCCAGCGGTGCGCGCGCGCGAAGCCGCGGAGGCCCCGCGGCGCGGGCGCGGGGTGGAGGCGCGCGTGCCTGGCCATGAGGTCCTGTTCCAGGGACAAGGGCGGAACCGACAGGTCCTTCGGGCCCTGGTCGGCGGCGCGGTAGAAGCGGCGGAGGGCCGCGGGGAGGCGATCAGGCCAGGGCATCGGCGGCTCCTTTCTTGGTCTTGGTGGCGGTCTCGGCGAGGCGCGCGCGCAGGTCGCGGAGGGCCCGCGAGACGCGCTGCTTGACGGCGGCCTCCTGCATGCCGAGGAGGTCGGCGATCTCGCGGTGGCGCAGGCCGTCGGCGAAGCGCAGGGCGAGGAGCTCGCGGGTGTCGGGCGGGAGCTCGCGGAGGAGGACGGCGAGCTCGCCGAGGCGCTCGCGCAAGAGGAGGTCGTCGAGGGGGCCGCCCTCGGCGCTGGGGAGGAGGTCGAGCGCCTGCTCCGAGGCGAGCGGCCGGGTCTTGCGCAGGTGATCGATGATCGCGTTGCGGGCGATGGTCAGCAGCCAGCCGCGGACGCTGCCGCGGGCGCGGTCGTAGTCGCGGAGGCGCTCGACGAAGGCGACGAAGACCCGCGCGGTCAGGTCCTCGGCGTCGGCTCGGGCCCACACCCGTCGGGCGACGAAGCGCGCGACCTCGGGGTAGAGGTCGCGGTAGAGGGCGCGGAAGGCCTCACCGTCGCCCTCACGCGCGCGTACGACCTTGCGCGCGTGGAGCTCGTCGCGGAGCGGCCAGGGGAGCATGCAGGCGAGGGTACGGCCGGACCCAAGAAAGGTGACCAAGTCGGCGCAGCGCGCTTCGCGCTCGTGCCTCGCGCAGCTTATGCAGGCAGGTCGCCGTGTCAGGGTCTGGTTGACTCGTCCCTATTCGCGTGGTGAGGTAAGAGCCCCTTATGCCGCTCCTGCCTCATACCCGTCTGTACGCCTGTCCTGGCTGTCATGAGCACGTCCGCGCGGAGGATGACGCGTGCCCGCACTGTGGCGCCGAACTCCGCGGCGAGGGTTGGGTCGCCCGCGCCGCGTCGGCGATCCTGGTCGGGCTGGCGCTGACGGGCTGCCCGGACAAGGGCGGTCCGGTGAGCACCTCGGTCGAGCCGGAGTACGGGGTGCCGACCTCGGGGCCGATGACCGGCACCGGGAGCACCGGGAGCACCGGGAGCACGGGCACGGGCACGGGCACGGGCACGGGGACCATCGGCGGGACCTTCGAACCGGAGTATGGGGTGCCGACGTCGACGACGCCGCCGATGACCACGGGCTCGACGGGCGCGACGGGTTCGACGGGCTCGACGGGCGGGCCTGAGCCGGACTACGGGGTCCCGGCGACCACGGACGGCACGGCGAGCTCGGGCTCGTCGTCGACCACGGCGTGAGCGTCGATTGACGTCCGCGCGGCGTCATGGTGAGGTTCCCTCCGCATGCCACTCTTGCCGAGCACCCGCCTCTACGCCTGTCCTGCTTGTCACGAGCACGTGCGCGCCGAGGACGCGTCGTGTCCGCACTGCCGCGCCGAGCTCCGCGGCGAGGGTTGGGTCGCGCGGGCAGCGTCGGCGATCCTCGTCGGGCTGGCGCTGACGGGCTGCCCGGACAAGGGCGGCGACACGGTGAGCACCTCGGTCGAACCGGACTACGGGGTGCCCTCGTCGGGCCCGGCGAGCACCGGCGCGAGCAGCAGCGGCGGGAGCACGGCGACCACGGGGACGGGGACCGGGACCGGGACGGGGACCTCAGGCGGATCGGCCGAGCCGGACTACGGGGTGCCGACGACGGGCGGGCCGACGACAGGATCGAGCGGGTCGAGCGGGTCCGGCGGGTCGAGCGGGTCGAGCGGGTCGACGACGCTCGGGGAGCCAGAGTACGGGGTGCCCCAGACCACGGGCACGGGCAGTTCATCGTCGACCACGGCGTAGGTCAGGCGCGGCGGGTGAGCACGCGCGGGCCGGCCTCGGTGATCGCCACGGTGTGCTCGGCCTGGGCGCTCCAGCGGCCGTCGGCCGTGACGACCGTCCAGCCGTCGTCCAGCACGCGCACGTCGGCTGTCCCGAGGGTCAGCATGGGCTCGACGGTGAGGACCATGCCGGGGCGGAGGCGCAGGCCGGTGCCGGCGCGGCCGACGTGGGGCACCTGCGGGGCCTCGTGCATCTGGCGGCCGATCCCGTGGCCGCAGTAGTCGCGGACCACGCCGAGGCCGAGGCGCGCGGCGTGGCCGGCGATCGCGGCGCCGACGTCGCCGAGCCGCGCGCCCGGCTGCAGCGCGGCGATCCCGAGCTCGAGGCAGGCCTCGGCGCCCTCGACGAGGCGGCGGACCTCGGCGCTCGGCTCGCCGATCAAGAAGGTCGCGGAGGTGTCGCCGTGGTAGCCGCCCAGCTCGGTGGTGACGTCGACGTTGACGATGTCACCCTCGCACAGGACGTCGTCCTCGCGGGGGACGCCGTGACAGACGACCGCGTTGCGGCTGGTGCACACGCTGGCGGGGAAGCCGTGGTAGCCGAGCTGGCTCGGCCGCCCGCCGCGGCGCGCCGTGTCCTCGCGGACCCAGCGGTCGATGGTCGCGGTGGTCACACCAGGGGCGAGGCGGGCCCCCACCCACGCGAGCGTCGCGGCCGCGGCCGCGCCCGCGCGCTCGATCGCCGCGAGCTCGCGCGGCCCGTAGATCGTCACAGACACCCCACGAGGCTGAGGCGGCGCGGCTCGGGCGTCCAATACTCTCCGGATCTGGCGCGGCGATACCTTTTCGGTATGGCGGGCGCGGCCGGGCGCGGCGCGGGGTATCCTGCGGGGCGTGAGCCTCACGCAGATCAGCTACTTCGTCGCGGTCGCCGAGGAGCAGCACGTCGGGCGGGCCGCGCGACGCTTGCACGTGTCGCAGCCGCCGCTGAGCCGGCAGATCCGCAACCTCGAGGACGAGCTCGGCGCGCGCCTCTTCGAGCGGACTCCGCGGGGGGTCCGCCTCCTGCCCGAGGGGGTCCGCTTCCTGGCGCACGCGCGGGCGATCCTCGCGGAGGTCGAGGCGGCGCGGCGGGCCTTCGCGGCGTCCGCGGCGGTCCGCCCGTGGATGCGTGATGAGACAGGTCCAAAAGGACAGTTATAACGGGTCGCTCGCGCCGACGTCGGGTCGATCGCGGGGCTCGCCTCTCGAGAGGTGGGGGTTGCGGGACGCGGTGATGGGCGGTCCGATGGGGTCGACCTCGCCCCGTTTCGGTCATCTGCGTGAGGAGACAGGTCCCAAGGGGCGGTTATAACGGGTCGCTCGCGCCGACGTCGGGTCGATCGCGGGGCTCGCCTCTCAAGGGGTGGTGGTTTGCGGGACGCCGCGAGGTGCGGTCCGATGGGGTCGACTTCGTCGCCCCATTGGCCCTCAGATCGCGGCGTCCCGCAAATCACCACCTCCAGTCGGCGAACTCCGCAGCGACGCGCGCCGGCCACGGGCTTCGTCGGCTTGCGCCCGGTCCGGCTGGGTCGCGCTTCGGCCGCCCCCAGCCACGTCCACCTGGCGATCGTGCCGGCGCGGGTGGCGGGTGCGGACGGTGGTGAGCCCCAGCCAGGTGTCGGGCCCCGCGTGGCTCGGCGACAGATCGATAAGATGCGGTGTCTAGCCGGTGAGTACTGGCAGGCGGCGGACGGGCGAGGGGGTCGGGGTCGGCGCGGCGTCCCAGGGCTCCTCGACGATCTCGTAGCGGCCGAAGTCGTAGGGCTCGCCGGGGGCGGCGTCGCGCAGGACGACGCGCTCGCGGAGGCCGCGGCGGCGGAGCTGGCTGGCGCGGTAGTAGCAGAAGGGGTTGTTGCCGCGGCGGCCGATCGCGGTGTGGGTCGTGAAAGAGCAGCCGGCGCGGCAGACCTCGGCGTAGTAGCAGGTCTTGCAGAAGCCCCACAGCTCGCTGGTGCCGCGGGTGCGGGCGAAGGCGATCTCGTCGGCCTGCCAGATCTGCTCGAGCGAGGTCGTCTTGACGTTGCCGCCGGTGTAGGGGGCGGTCGGCAGCGAGGGGCAGCCCTTGATCGTGCCGTCGGACTCGATCCCCATGACGAACTTGCCGGCGGCGCAGCCCTGCCAGTAGGTCTCGGCGGCGCCAGGGCGCGAGCGCAGGGCCGTCTCGTGGGGGCCGAAGTAGCCGAGGTTGTTGCCGAGGCGGACGTGGAAGGCCTGCTCCCACGGGAGCCCGCGGGCGGCGGCGCGGGCGCGGGCCCAGGTCTGGATCGCGGCGAGGGTGTCGATGACCTCGAGGATCATGTAGGGCTCGAGCAGCCAGTCGGGGCGGTCGGCCGCGCGGCCCATCGGGGCCGTCATCTGGGCCCGCCACACGGCGACGCCGGCGGCCTCGAGGAGCTCGGCGGTCTCTTGCAGGCGGTCCTTGTTGAGGCGGCAGATCTGCGAGTTCGAGGTGACGAGGAGCCCGGCCTCGCGGGCGCGGGCGATCCCCTGCATGGCCGCGGCGTGGCTGCCGGGGCTCGCGCGGAGGGTGTCGTGGACCTCGGCCGGGCCGTCGACGGAGACGCCGAGCGCGGCGAGGCCGGCCTCGCGCAGGCGGCGGACGCGGCCTTCGGTGAGGCCCCGGCCGCCGGTCTGCATGGTGACGCGGACGCCGGCGTCCCTCAGGTGTGCGATCAGGCGGTAGCAGTCGCCGCGCAGGTAGGCCTCGCCGCCGATCAGCGTGACCTCGCGGGCGCCGAGGCGGACCAGGGCGTCGGCGACCTCGAGCAGCTCCTCGGTGGAGAGCTCGTCGGGGCGCGCGTCGCCGGCCCGCGACCCGCAGTGGGCGCACTCGTGGTCGCAGCGGAGCGTCGTCTCCCACACGACGTAGATCGGCCGGGGTTGCTCGAGGTCGTCGTGCCGGAGCGCGCGGACAGGGGTGCTCATCCGGTCGCCAGTATACGCGACCCGGCGGCAGGTGGACCGGAGGGCCTGGCCCCAGCGCGAGATTGACTATCGCGCGGCGCCGCGTGTAGCGTCAACGTTCATGGCCCCTCCAGGACGCGTCCCGTGGCTCATCGGCTTTCTCCTGGTCGCGTGCGGAGATCCGGGCGACGACTCGACCATCACGGCGCCGACCTCGACCTTCCCGACGACGCTGACGACGCTGCCGACGCTGACGGACGGCACGACCGAGACCACCGGCGCGAGCACGGAGGTGAGCGCGAGCGAGCCCGCGACGTCGACGAGCTCGGGGGGCGGCCCGAAATTCGACGTCGGGGACGAGACCGCGGGGGGGTCGACGGGAGGTCCGGACCCGCTCTGCCCCTGCGCGCCGAAGCTCGACCTGATCTACGTGCTCTCGGACGACCGCGAGCTGTGGACCTACGACCCGGAGGCGAACGCCTTCGAGATGGTGGGGGCGCTCGGCTGCCCGACGACGGCGGGGACCTTCTCGATGGGGGTCGGGCGCGACGGCTTCGCGTGGGTGCAGACGACCGAGCTCGACCCGATCACGTTCAACTCGATCGGCGACCTCTTCCGCCTCGACGTCACCAACCCGGCGAATTGCACCGACCCCGGGTACACGCCGGGCGCGGGCGGCTGGCAGCAGTTCGGGATGGCCTTCGTCTCGAACAGCGCCGAGGACCAGTGCGACCAGCTCTACGGTCAGCACTGGAACGGGGTGGCCGGGATGTTCACGGAGGGCCCGAACTTCGGCAAGCTCGGCGTGTTCGACCCGGTGCAGCTCTTCGTGAAGACGATCGGACCGACGAACTACAACGGCGCCGAGCTCACCGGCACCG
Source organism: uncultured Nannocystis sp. (assembly GCA_964567335.1). Classification (GTDB taxonomy): domain Bacteria; phylum Myxococcota_A; class Polyangia; order Nannocystales; family Nannocystaceae; genus Nannocystis. Next base: position 10,780 of record CAZMML010000025.1, read on the forward strand.
GCGACGGCCGGATCTACGCCTTCGGCGGGGTGCCCGACTCGAAGCTGATCCAGTTCGACAAGATGACGGCGCAGGAGATCGAGGTCGTGCCCTTCCCGGGGTTCCCGCTGACCAACGCGTTCGCGTTCGCCTTCTGGGGCGGTGACTTCTACTTCTTCACCAACTCCGTCCCGGACGGGATCGGCACCACCAGCAAGGTGACCCGCCTCGACTACGACAAGAGCGAGGGCGGCGGCCTCTCGACGGTCAACGCCAACGCTCCGATCCTGATCGTCGGCGCGGGCGTCTCGACCTGCGCGCCGGTGCTCCCGCCCGGCTGAGCGCGGTCCCGCGCGCGGAGCGCGCCAACGCGTCGCCTTTGACGCTGCTCGGGTCCCCTGGGTAGCATTGGGGTAAGGAGAGTCGCTCACCGTGCGTAAACAACTGTCGCTCATCGCCATGACGGGACTCCTCTCGGGAGGGTGCGGGTACGCCTCGGTCTTCTCGCAGAACAGCTCCGGCGGCGTGCTCGCCCTCCACGGCTTCGAGTCGAAGGCGACGGAGGACGCCAACCTCAAGATGGCGGCGCACTGCGGGGGCCGCGGCTACGAGATCGTCGCGCGTGACACCGTGGTCGTCGGCCAGCGCGAGTCGACCAGCTCGAACACGGACTACGCGGAGAAGACGAACTCGGGCAACAAGCCGAAGCCCAAGTTCGGGTCCGGGTCGAGCTCGGAGACGCGGGGCCAGGCGAAGACGACCTCGACGACCACGACCGAGAACATCAACGAGATTCGGCTGACCTACGTCTGCGGCGGGGCGCAGCCGGCGCCCGCACCGGCCCCGGAGGCGCCCGCGGACGCAGGCGCCGAGACGCCTGCGGACGCACCCGCACCGGCGCCCGCGCCGGCACCTGCGCCCGCGGGCGCGTGAGGGTGCCTCTTCGGCAAGGTCGGCGGCGCGGCCAGCGCTGAGGGCGCGCGCGGTGATATCGTGTGCGCATGCGGCCCAGCCTCTCAGCCCTCCTGTGCACCGCGCTCGTCGCGTGCGGCGACAACACCAGCGACTCCGCGAGCGCGACCGAGAGCGGGACCAGCCCGACCACGGTCAGCCCGACGAACCCGACCGGGAGCACGAGCGACGCGCCGACGACCGGGGAGAGCGCGACCTCGGGCTCGATCTCGGACTCCGAGTCGGACTCGCAGCCGACGAGCAGCTCGACGAGCACGACCGCGGGGCCGAAGCTCGACGTCGGCAGCGACAGCGGCGGACAGATCGCGTGCGGCTGCGAGTTCTCGTACGTGTGGATCGCCAACTCCGCGGAGGGGACGGTCTCGAAGATCAACATGGAGACGCTGGTCGAGGAGGCGCGCTACCTGACGCGCCCCGACGGGATGGGCAACCCCTCGCGGACGTCGGTCGCGCTGAGCGGCGACGTCGCGGTGGCGAACCGCCACGGCGGCCTGGTGAAGTTCCACGTCGACCCGGCGAAGTGCCAGGACACGAACGGGGTGCCCGGGATCCAGACGTCCACCGGCAAGAACGACGTGCTCCCGTGGGACATGGAGGAGTGCCGCGCGTGGTACATCCCCTTCCCGACGACCAACCAGCGGCCGGTCGCGTGGACGCAGGGGCAGGTGACGCCGGGGACCTGCAACACCACCGGCGAGAAGGTGTGGACGGTGATGAGCGAGAAGCCGAGCCTCTTCCCCGGGCTCGGCGCGCCGGGCGGGGTGATCGTCGCGCTGATCGACGGCGACACCGGGACGATCGACAAGCAGATCACGATCCCGACCTTCTCGGGCGACCAGTTCGGCGCCTACGGCGGGGCGGTCAACGTCCACGGCGACCTCTTCTTCACCTCGATGGCGTTCAACGGCGGCCGGCTCGGCGGGGTCTTCCTCGACAACTTCGCCTACAAGGTGTGGACGATCCCGCCGGAGATCGGGCCCTACGGCATCACCGTCGATCACAAGGGGCAGGTGTGGATCTCGTCGATCGCGCCGCTCAGCATGTACGGCGCCGGCCGCTTCGACCCCGAGCTCGAGAAGTGGGACCTCGTGAAGGGCTTCTGGGGCGGCTCCGGCCTGGCCGAGGGGCCGGACAACTGGATGTGGGTGAGCTCGACCAGCGGGGTCAACGCGGTCGACATCGACACCCTCGCGCTCGGCAAGGTGTGGAAGTCCGACTACACGATCAAGGGCGTCGGCTTCGACGCCAAGGGCTTCCTGTGGGCCGTCAACTGGTCGGACGTCGACGAGAACGACAACCCGGTCGACCCCGAGCTGGTGATGAAGGTCGACACCGCGACGCTGCAGGTGGTCGGCTCCTACGACGGGCTCAACCGCCCCTACACGTACTCGGACTTCACCGGCAACGCGCTCTTCAACGTGACCTGCCTGCCGCCGACCTGAGGCCGCGGGGCGGCGCACGCCAGGCGGCGAGCTCGGCGAGCTCGTCGGCGTAGTTGTCGGGGTCGGCCGCGAGGACCGGAAGGGCGCTGGCGGCGAGCTCGTCGGCCCGCCTTCGGTCCCGGCCGAGCCGGCGGAGGGAGCGGGCGACGTGGAAGCGGAGGTAGGCGATGATGTCGGGCTTGTCGCGGAGGCCGCGCGCGAGGGGACGATCCAGGGCCCGCTCCGCGAGGGCGAGCGTCGCGGCTGGTGCGTCGGCCGCGACCTCGACATCGACGGCCTCGGCGAAGGCGTCGAAGAGCTCGGGCCCGTCGTCGCCGTAGAGCGGGCGGGCGAGCTCGACGAGCTCCGCGGCGTGCTCACGCGCGGCGGGGTAGAGGTCCAGCTCGAGCTCGACCTGGACCAGCGTGAGCAGGTTCCGGTAGGTGTCGAGGTGGACGCCGCGGCGCGCCCGCAGGATCGTGTGGGCCGCGAGGTAGTCGTCGCGCGCGCCGGGCAGCTCGTTGCGGGCGCGGCGGAGCATGCCGCGGCGCGTCCGCATGAGCGCCACGTCGGGGTGATCGGCGCCGCGGGCCCGGAGCGCGCGTGCGAGGCCGTCCTCGAGCGCCAGCAGCGCCGCCGCGTCGTCGCCGAGCTCGTGGTCGATCCGCCCGAGGTTGCCGAGGACGGTCAGCACCTCGCCGTGGTCCGGGCCGTAGGCGCGCTCGAGCACCGCGAGCGCGCGCTCGAGGTAGGGCCGCGCCTCGGCGTAGCGGCGGGCGTTGCCGAGGGCGGCCGCGTAGTTGTTGAGGAAGCGGGCGGTCCGCAGGTGGTCGCGACCGTGTCGCGCCTCCATGATGGCGAGGGCCCGCTGGGCCAGCGCCATCGCCTCGTCCGTGC
>CAZMML010000026.1:0-13927 GCA_964567335.1 uncultured Nannocystis sp.
GAACCAGCGACCTCGTCGTCCTAAGCGATGGAGTCCCTTCCGCATTCGGGGCCCAAAAAAGGCGGCTGCGACGAGGAGTGGGCGTGACGTGGTTCTTGGAAAGAGATGTAGTCACGCCCGCATTCGCAGCCAAAATTCGGGGCCGGCCCGGGAGGGCCGGCGGAGGTCACAGGGCGATCGACTCGATCGCGGTGACCCAGTGCTCGCCGCCGAGGCCGCCGCGCGCGAACGCGGCGATGACGTCGAACACGGCGTCGCTGAACCCGCCGACGTTGAGGATGTCGTGGCGGTCGGCGGCCTGCGTGGTCGCGACGGGCTGGATATCGATACAGACCAGCCGCGCCCGCGGGTTGCGCCGCTTGTAGGCCTCCCACTCGGCGAGGACCGCGGTGCCGCGGCCCGCGCCCTTGCTGACGACCCACGACTCGTTGTCCGAGACCATCACCACCAGGTCGCCCTTGGCCTTGCGGCGGTTGAGCTCGCGGAGCGGCGCGGCGCAGTCGGTGCCGCCGCCGGGGAGGGCGGCGAGCTTCTGCGCGTTGGTCATCACGCTGTCCCAGGTGCCGACGGGGCAGCGCAGGACCTGGGTGTGGAAGGGGAGCACCTCCGTCTGGGAGTTCTTGCGCATGAACGCCGCGGCGACCAGGGCCGCGACGTCGACGCAGCGGACCTTGGTGGTCTGACCGCTGCGGTGCCCGGTGACGGGCGAGTGCATGGAGCCGGAGACGTCGAGCAGGACGTAGGTCTGCCCGGGGGTCATCGGCACGTTGTGGACCGCGACCTCCATCGCGTCGTGCAGGGCCTTGCGGATGGCCTTGGGGACACCCGAGTCGGCCTGCGTGCTTGCCATCATGAGCTGGTAGGGGAAGACCTTGGCCTTGCGCACCTCGCCCTCGTTGGCGAGCTTGGCGGCGAGCCGCTTGGTGAGGGCGACGTCGTCGAAGACGCCGTGGCGGAGGAAGGTGTTGAGGTTCATGCGGACCATCTGCCAGCCGCCCTTGTCGGCGATCTGGCGCCAGGCCTTGGCGCCGAGGGGGAGGCTGGTGAGCATCTGGAAGGGCACGTCCGGGAGCTGCTCGGTGCGGCCGGCCTTGAAGTCCTCGAAGGCGCGGGCGCACGCCGGGAGGGCGGCGACGTCGTAGGGGCGGCCGAGCAGGTAGGCGTAGAGGGCGCGGCGGCCCGGATCCGCGGGCTTCGGGTGGACCATGCGGATCACGTCGGCGAGCGAGGGGTCGTTGCCGACCGAGGCCGCGAGGAGCTGGGCGTCGCTCCGCTGGGCGAGCCAGCGCTCCACGAGCCGCTTGGGCCGCGAGCCGAGCGAGCGCCGGCCGGTGACGCCGGAGCGGACGATCTGCACGAAGTTCCGCAGCATCTTGCCGTTGTCGCAGACGCGGTCGAAGATCCGCTCGAGCAGGGCGCCGTCGCGGGTCGCCAGCTCGGCCAGCAGGAGCGCCGGCATGTCCTTCATGAAGCCCTCGGTGCGGGCGTAGATCGCCGTCTTGGCGATGAAGGTCGGGTCGACCGCGGCGCACAGGGCGCGGATCTTGTCGAGCTGGTCCTGCGCGCCGGCGTAGAAGGTCCGGGCGAGGCAGCCGGTCGCCGCGTACTGGGCGAGGGCCTGCTTGTCGCTGAGCTTGTAGGCCTTGCCGCCGGCCTCGTTCACCGCGTCGGTCGGCGTCGTACGCCGAAAGGTCTTGAACAGCGCGAGGTTCACCATGGCAGCTCTCCTTCCTGCGGGGGACATCAGCAGGGGGCGCGCCAGGACGGCGGCTCGGGAGAGAGCGCTGGAATTTCAAGGGCTTGGGGCCCGGGCGAGGCTCGGGGCCCTGGGCGATCTATCGGAATTTCTAAGGGCCTTATCCGGATCTAGGAGGTGCCCGGAGAGCCCTGTCTTTGGGGCAAGGTCACTTGCGCGGCGGGGGGTCGTCGGGCTTGCCGTCGAGGTCGGGCTTGCCGTCGAAGAGGTCGCGGGTGAGGGCGAGGGCGCGCTGGACGACCTGGCCGAAGTAGGGCGAGCGGGCGAGCTCGGGGTCGCGCTGCTGGACCTTGTCGAGGACGTGGGCGACGCGGACCTCGCCGCCGCGCTGCAGCTCGTGGAGGATCCCGATCAGCATCCGCTCGCTGCGCTCGCGCTCGGCCTCGAGGTGGCGGCGGACGATGATCGTGCGGATCAGCCAGATCCCGAGGATCAGGACGACGAGGGCGAGGATCCAGGCGATGATCTCGCCGAGCCGCAGGCCCTGGTTGAGGCTGCGGTTGAGGCGGGTCCAGAAGCGCTCGTTGACGGCGGCGAGGCGGTCGTCGCGGTCGAGCTGCTCGACGGCGTCGACGATCCCGAGGACGGCCTCGCGGCTGATCTCGCGGCTGAAGCGGCCGGCGGTGGGGACCATCTCGTCGCTGAGGGCCTCGCGGAGGGCGGGCCCGAGGTCGTCGCGGATCACCTTGCGGAGGGCGGGTCCGAGGTTGTCCTCGACGACCCGCTGCGCGGCGGGGCCGACGTCCTTCTGCAGGGCGGAGGCGAGCGCGGGGCCGGCCTCGTCGCGGACGCTCTGGCTGAGGGTGTAGACGGCGCGGCGGGTGACGGCCTCGACGAGGGCGGCGGCGCCCTGGCGGGTCTGGGGGGCGAGGACCGGGGCGAGCGCCTCCTCGACGACCTCGCGCGCGGCGTGGGCGGCGGCGGGCTCGATCTCCTCGCGCAGGCCCTTGCCGAGCGCGCGGGTGAGGGTCTCGACGTAGTCCTCGCTGAGCTCGCGGAGCTTGCGGGCGCGGTCCTCTTCGGTGAGGCCGTCGAGCGCGCCCTCGGTGAGGCCCTGGGCGAGGCGGCGGGCGGCGGCCTGGACGTCGGGGAGGTCGATCAGCTTCTTGAGGCGGCGCTGGATCTCCGGGTCTTCGAAGGCGGCGATCGTCTCGTCGATGGTGGCCGGGACGGCGCGGCGGACGAGCTTCTCGGTGCCCGAGGCGCAGGCCGGGGCGACGAGCGCGAGGATCAGGGCGCCGCGGAGCTGCCATCGAGCGCGGCGCAGAGGCGGCATCATCGCGAGGACTAGGGTAGCACGTCTGTCCCGCCCGGGCGGCGGCCCATGAGCACGCGGTCGATGCCGGCCAGATCGCGCCGCACGGCGACGTCGAGGTAGCCGTCGGCGAGCAGGAGGTCGCGGGTGGCGCCGGCCTGTCCGCGGCCGATCTCGAGGAAGAGGCGGCCGCCGGGCGCGAGGACGCCGGGCGCGGCGCAGGCCGAGATCAGGCGGCGGACGAGGGTGAGGCCGTCGGGGCCGCCGTCGAGCGCGAGGTGGGGCTCGTAGTCTCGGACCTCGGGCTCGCGGACGGCGACGTCGGCGGTGGTGCCGGCGCGGCGGATGGCGGCGATCGCCGCGAAGCCGCCGGGCGGGATCGGGACGGCGGCGAGGAGGTCGGAGCGGACGAACTCGAGGGAGACGCCGAGCGCGGAGGCGTTCGCGCGGGCGACCTCGAGGGCGTCAGGGGAGAGATCACAGGCGACGACCTGGAGGTCGGGGCGCGCGTGCTTGACCGCGAGGGCGATCGCGCCGGAGCCGGTGCCGACGTCGAGGACGTGGAGGGGGGCGGGCGCGGGGGGGAGCTGCTCGATGAGCCAGTCGACGAGGTGCTCGGTCTCGGGGCGGGGGATCAGGACGCGGCGGTCGACCGCGAGCTCGAGCCCGAGCGCGTGGAAGCCCCGGCGCCCGGCGATGTAGGCGACCGGCTCGCGGGCGAGGCGGCGACGGATCAGCTCGCGGAGGGCGGCGCGCGCGGCCTCGTCGACGAGCTGGTCGAAGCGCAGGAAGATCTGCATGCGGGAGCAGCCGAGGGCCTGGGCGACGAGGTGCTGGGCGTCGGCGCGGGCCTCGGCGAAGCCGGCCCGCTCGAAGCGCTCGAGGGTCCACTGCAGCACCTCCGAGACGGACCAGAGCTGCTGGCGCGGGCGCGAGGGGACGTCGGTCATCGCGGCGGGGAGGATAATGCTGGGGGCGCGGGGGGGCGCGGGGGGGCGCGGCGGCGCGGCGCGTGATTGCGCACGGCGTCAGGCGGGCTCGCCGCCCTCGTAGACCCAGCGGCCCTCCTCGCGGACGAAGCGGCTGCGTTCGCGCTGGAGGAAGCGGCGGCCGCCGGCGCGGAGCCTGGCTTCGAAGACGACGACGCCGCGCTCGTCGTCGGGGCCGCCAGCGCTCGCCTCGACGATGAGGAGGGAGAAGCCGCGGAGGTCGCGGCAGTAGTCGACGAGCGCGGCGCGGTCGAGCGCGGCGCGGGGGCCGGCGGCGGTGGTGGCCAGGAGGTAGTCGACGGCGCCCTCGAGGTAGGCGGTGTAGCGGCTGCGCATCAGCGCCTCGGCGGTCTCGGGGCGCCGCTCGCCGCGCAGGAAGGGGGCGCAGCAGTGTTCGAAGGTGTGGAGGCCGCAGGGGCAGCGCCGAGGCATCGCGCGGAGGATCGCACGGGGCGGCCGGGAGGTCACGCGGCGCGGGGTGGGTGTTCGTATGTCCATAAGAACATGTGTCCGGGCGCGCGGTCGCGGACAGGCGGCGGGCGGCGGTCTTCGCTTGTGTAGGGGGCGCCGTGTTAGGCTGGCGTCCGCTGTGGTTCGCCGCGGGGTGGAGGACACGACCGGGTCAGGCGCGCCGCTGGAGGCGACGACCGGGCCGACGCAGGGGGCGCTGGACGAGACGACGGGGCCGACGGCGGCGGCCCGCCCGCTGGACGAGACGACGGGGCCCAGGGCGGGGCCGGAGCGCCGGTCGCTCCTCGAGGCGACGGCGCAGGGGCTCACGCGCAGCTTCGCCGCGGCGAAGACGGTGGCCCAGGGGTCCCTCACGGCCGACGAGCGGATCGGGCGCTTCACGGTGCTGCGGGAGCTCGGGCGCGGGGCGATGGGGATCGTGTTCCTCGCCTACGACGAGGAGCTCGACCGCAAGGTCGCGCTCAAGCTGGTCCACATCGACGACACGGCCGACTCCTCGCTCGGCCGCAACCAGCTCCTGCGGGAGGCGCAGGCGCTGGCGCGTCTCACCCACCCGAACGTGGTCGCGGTGTTCGAGGCCGGGGTGCACCGCGGGGGGGTCTTCCTGGCGATGGAGTACGTCGAGGGGGTCGACCTCCAGCGCTGGCAGACGGCGGCGCGTCGGCCCTGGCGGGAGATCGTGGCGGTGTTCCTGCAGGCGGGGGCGGGCCTGCAGGCGGCGCACAAGGTGGGCCTCATCCATCGCGACTTCAAGCCGAGCAACGTGCTCGTCGGCGCCGACGGTCGGACCCGGGTCGCGGACTTCGGGCTGGCCGCGCAGCGGGAGCAGATCCTCGGGGCGGCGTCCGACGCGGGGCCGCTCGACAGCGCGCTGGTCGCGGTCCACCGCTCGCAGCGCCTCTCGACCACGATCGCGGCGGCCGGCGCGCTGGTCGGGACCCCGGCGTACATGGCCCCGGAGCAGTTCCGCCGCGAGGCCGCGACGGCGCTCAGCGATCAGTTCGCGTTCTGCGTGGCGCTCTACGAGTCGCTCTACGGGGTCCGGCCCTTCGTCGGCGAGACCCTCGACTCGCTGGCGCAGCGGGTCATGTTGGGTCAGGTCTCGGCGGCCGCGCCGGACCCAACGGTGCCGGCGTGGCTTCACGCGCTGGTGCTCCGCGGGCTGTCGCTGCGCGCCTCGGAGCGCTTCCCCGACATGGGGGCGCTGCTCGTCGAGCTGGCGCGCGACCCGGAGGCGGAGCGGCGGCGGCAGCGGCAGCGCCTGCTGCAGCTGACGGCGGCGGTGGTGGCGACGCTGGCGGTGGTGCTCGGGGGGACGGCGATCTACCGGGCGGTCGCGCGGGCGCTGCACGAGGGCCGGGCCGAGGCGCGCCTGGCGGTGGTCCGCGAGCAGATCGCCGGGCTGCGCGCGCGCGGGCTGGAGGACGAGGCGCGGCAGGTCTTCGAGACCTTCGTGGGGCTGAGCGACAACCAGGGGACGGCGGCGATCGGGCGCGCGTACCGGGACTGGGGGGCGGCGCAGCGCGACCACGCGGCGGCGATCGACGCCTTCGCCGCCGCGTACGCGCAGGCGACCGATCCCGCGGATCGGACCGCGGCGCTGCGCGAGCTGACGCTCCGCCTGGCGGCGCGCGGCGACCTCGACGCGGCCACGGTCGCGCTGGAGACGATCGAGGCGGCGGTGGCGGCGGAGGGGCTCGACCCGGAGCTGGCGCGGGTGCGGCTCGACGCGTCCCTCCACCGCCGAGACCTCGCGGGCGCGGCGGCGGCGCTGGAGCTCCTCGACCCGTCGGATGACGCGAGGTCGTACGGACAGGTCCTGCGGAACCTGTCCGAGGTGACCGAGATCCCGGCGCGGGCGCTCGGGCGGACGCCAGACCAGCGGCACTGGATGCGCCTGGGGGACCACGACGGCGACGGCCGGCCCGAGGTGATTACCGCGGCGCCGGCGCTCGGCGGCGACGCGGCGCTGGTGCTGGAGGCGACGCCGACGCTGCCGGTGCGGGCGGAGCTCCGGGTGCCTCCGCTGGCCGTGGAGGGGCGGGCGGAGATCTTCAAGTCGCTGAGCCTCCTGCCGCTCGGGCCTGGCGGCGAGCCGCGCCTCTGGGTGTCGGTGATCAACCCCGGGGGCCAACAGGATAGCCAGCACGTCCACGCGCTCCTGCCGCTGACCCCCGGGGCGGCGCCGGAGCTCTCGTGGGTCGACAGCCCGGGGGTGGAGCACGCCGCGGACCTCGACCGGGACGGGGAGATGGAGCTCTACTTCGGGGCCGGGGCGTACAGCCGGCACCTGGTGCGGGCGACCCGCGAGCCCGGGGGCGGCTGGCGGCGCGAGCCGGCCCACGCCAAGACGGACGCGGCGCGGTCGGACACCAACAGCATCGTCAGCGGTGACCTCGACGGGGACGGGGCGCCGGAGCTGGTGATCGCGCTCGGAGCGTGGCGGGCCTACGACGTGCGGGTGCTCCGCGCCGACGCCAGCGGGGGGCTCACGCTCGCGGCGCGCCGGACCTTTGGTCACGTCAGCTCGCTGGGGCTGGCGCGGATGGGGGACAAGACGCGGATCGTCGCGGTGAAGCGCGACGAGTACGCGAGCCAGGGGCGCTTCCCGGAGGGCGGCCACTTCGGCGCGCCGCCAGGGATCTACATCCTCGAGCTGGCGGGGCAGGCGCTTGAGGTGGTGCAGTTCGTGCCGACCGGGCCGCTCGCGGTCGACGAGGTCCAGGTGTTCGACCTCGACGGCGACGGGATCGAGGACCTGATGCTGCGGGACGTGGCCGGGATTATGCTGCTCCAGGGGACAGGTGACCGCTTTCGGGCCCCGCTGGTGCTCGGCGGGCTCCACGCGGTGCTGGTCGGGTCGCTCGACGAGGATCCCGCGGCGGAGATCGTCGCGTACGCGACGGAAGACACCACGCGCTACTTCGTCCTCGGCGCCGGGGCGTCGCGGCTCCCGCCGCTCCCGCGACGCGCGCGGGGGTCGACCGCGCCGCGCGTCGAGGCCGCGGATCCGGCGATCGCCGCGGTGTGGCGACGCGCCGAGGACCTCGCCGAGCTCGGCCTGAGCCGCCGGGCGGCCGAGGAGCTGGTGGCGATCGCCGGCCTGGCCGGGGCGGCGCGGGAGGACCTCTGGCTGCGCGCCGGACAGCTCTACCGCGACGCGGGCGACCACGAGGAGGCGGCGGTGCGCTTCGAGGCGGCGGCGGTGCGCGCCGACCTCGCGGCGGAGGCGCTCGGCGGGGCGGTCGCGGCTCGCCGGGCGCAGCGGGAATTCGCGGCGGCGGCGGCGCTGGCGGAGGCGCGGGCGGCCCTTCCGGACCTGTCCCCGGAGACACGCACGGAGGCGGAGGCGGAGGCGAGGGTCCTGCGCCGCGCGGGGGCGTCGCGGCCGGAGCTGAAGCTCCGCTTCGACGGCACGCTCGACCCGCGCTGGGCGATCTTCGACCCACTCGCGTTCGCCCGCGATCTCGGCACGAACACCCTCCGGGTGCAGTCGTCGGCGGAGACGGTCCTGGCCGAGCTCCCGCTCGAGTGGGACGGGGGGAGCGTGGGGCTGGCGATCGAGGCGACGCCGGACTACCTCGAGTGGGGCTCGAGCCTCGAGGTCTCGCTGGCGCCCGCGGGGAGCGACGAGGACTGGCTGCGCTGCGCGCTGCGGGCCGACGGGAGCACGGAGTCGCCGACGCGCACGGCGCGGCTCTCGTGGGGGCGCGGCGACACCGTGGTGACCCTGGATCACGTGCTCCCGCCGGGGTCGCGGGCGCGTCTCGAGTGGCGGCACGACCCGGAGCTGGACGCGGCGCTGGCCGAGATCTGGCTCGACGGTCGGAAGGTGGCGCGCCAGGTCTTGCCGGCGCCCGGGGTCGTGCGGGTGGTGGCGCCCAGGCCGGGGCCCGTCCGCCTGCAGGTGGCCAGTCGAGGGGTCCACCCGCAGGTGTCGGCGCAGATACGGCTCCACCAGATCGAGCTCGCCGGCTTCCGGGCGCAGGAGCCGGTGGGGCCGGTGGACGCGGCGGCGCGACAGATCGCCGAGGGCGAGCTCGGGGAGGCCTTGAAGTCGCTCGCGGCCGAGTCCACAGGGGCGCGCGGGATGTGGCGGGCGTACGTGCTCGCGCGGCTCGGACGCGCAGACGAGGCGGCCTCGGTGCTGGACGGCGTGCTCAAGGGCGGGGGCCAGGACGTGCGTCTCGTGCAGCGCTTGCGTCACGACCCGGACGCCTTCTACGCGACGGCGCGACGGGTGCTCGGCGACGAGCTCTACGAGATCGTGCGAGCGCACCTGCAGCTCGGCGGGATGACGCGGCCGAAGGTGGTCCGTCAGTTGCTCGACGACCTCGAGCTCCACACGCTGACGCCGCCGCCGCCGGGAGACGCGGAGGCCGACAGCCGCCACTGCACGGCGCTGGTGCTGCGGGCGAAGGCGTGGCGGAGCGCGAGGCGTCCAGATCTGGCGCGGCGGGACTTCGAGGCGGTGTGGTCGGTCCTGGGCGACAGCTCCCGGATCTTCCCGCTCCGCGACGACCTGTGGAGCGCGGCGACGTTGGGCTCGATCGAGCTGGCGATCGAGGCGGGCGACCTGCCGCGCGCGCGCCGATGGCTCGAGGAGATCGCCCGCGCCAGCAAGACCCCGGAGATCACGCTCGAGGTGTGGCGCGATCACCCGTGGCTCGGCGCCCAGATCCCGGCGGAGGAGTGGGAGCGGCTCACGCGCGGCGGAGGGTCTTGAGGTCGGCGAGCTCGTCGAGGCGGGCGTCGATCTCGTGCGGCGCGGCGGCGCCGCGGGCGCGCGCCCAACGCCCGAGGGCCTCGAGCTGCTTCCGGGGGGGGTAGCGCAGGCTGCGGAGGTCGGTGGCGTTGACCTGGGTGTGACCGCTAAAGCTCCGGAAGCTGCGATCGACGCGGGCGGAGTTGAGGAAGAGGGCGAGGCCGCGGGCGAGGTCGGGCCCCAGGCCGGCGCGGCCGCGGTGGAAGACGTTGAGGTGGTTCTCGAGGCCGAGGAGCTCGCCAGGGAGGGCGGCGGGGTCGAGGACGTGGGCGACGACGCGGCGCGGCTCCTCCTTGGAGGTGAAGCGGCGGGTGACGACGTACCACCCGCGCGGGAGGAGCCAACGGCGGGTGGCGTCGTTGAGGAGGATCGCGCTCGGCTTCTTGCCGACGCCGGGGTAGCGCAGGCCGCCGCGGGCGAAGTGCTGCGGGTAGAGCAGGGGGACCGCGCCAGGCTCGGGGCGGGGCCGGAGGTGCTCGCGGAGGCGGAAGTCGACGACGGGGCCGGTCGAGACGGCGAGGCCGAGCTCCTCGAGGCTGCAGGCCTGCGGGGGTTCGGGCGCGGCGGGGGCGAGCGGGACGTGGATGAAGGCCTCGGGGTCGCCGGGTCGGACGACGGCGGAGAAGGGGAGGCGCTCGCGCCGGAGGTCGGAGAAGGCGGCGTCGCGGCACCACGAGACGGTGACCTCGCCCTGCGGTGCGCCGCGGACCCACTTGACGATGACGTTCTCCTGCAGGACCTCGTCGTCCTTGAAGGCGTGGTCGCGGCGTTCGAAGAGGTGGAGGTGGGTCAGGGCGGCGCGCTCGCGGAAGTAGGCGCGGAAGGGCCGGTAGTAGGGGCCGTTGCAGAAGCTGCGCGGGACGATCGCGACCAGCTCGCCGCCCTCCGAGAGCAGGGCGAGGGCGAGGGCGAGGAAGGCGGTGTAGAGGTTGACGACCTCGACGCCGACGTCGCGGAGGGCGCGGCGCGCGGGGGAGTCGCGGCCGATCTTCTTGTAGGGGGGGTTGAGGATCGCGTGGGTGAAGCGCGGGGCGAGCGAGAGGTCGTGGGCGCCGGCGGCGATGAAGTCGTGCTCGACGATCGCGCCGCGGAGGTCGCGGCTGCGGGCGCGGGCGGCGTGCTCGTAGGCGTCGAGGGTGCGGGCGAGGAAGCCGCGCATCACCGGATCGACCTCATAGCAGGTCACGCGGGCGGGGCCGGCGGGGCGGGCGAGCCAGGCGTCGAGGAAGGCGGCGGAGAGCGAGCCGACGCCGGCGCCGGCGTCGAGCAGGTGGAGCTCGGGCCGCTCCCAGGCGCCGAAGAGCTCGGCCATGAAGGCGGCGACGCGGGAGGGGGTCATGAACTGCCCGAGCGCGGCCTTGTGGGCGGGGTCGAGCCGCCGGTTGGCCAGCGCCCGGATCGCGTCCATGCTCGGCGCGGCGACGCGGGCGGGGCGCGGCGAGGGCTCGCTCGGCATGAGGCGCGGCCGAGGGTAGCCCACCCTCCGCGGGTCCGCGCGCGGGCGGACTCACGAGCGGGAGCCGAAGTAGAAGCCGACGAGGCCGGCGAGGGCCTGCTCGGGGCCGAGGCGGCCGAGCCCGAGGGCCTCGGGCCCGGGGAGCAGCGGGTGGAAGGCGTGGGCGGCGAGGGCGGCGAGGGCGGCGAGGCCGATGAGGGCGCGGATGTCCTCGAGGACACGCAAGCGGCGAGGGAGGACGCGCTGGATCCACCGGCCGATGCGGGTCAACAGGAGGCCGAGGATGAAGGCGCCGGCGAGGAAGAGGGTGACGAGGCCGCGCTGGGCGGCGGCCTCGCCCTGGCGGAAGAAGTGGACGCCGACGCCGACGAGGGCGCCGATCAGGAGGAGGCGGACGGTGCCGCGCGGGAGCCAGAGCGGCGGGGGGCCGTCCGCGGGGGCGGCCTGGGCCTGGGCGCGGGCGGCGAAGTAGTGGCCGAGCACGACGAAGAGGAGGCCCTCGAAGTGCTCGGGGAGCGCCGCGGCGGGGTCGCGGAGGAGGAGGCTGCAGACGGTGCCGACGACGCCGAGGGCGAGGAGGGCGCGGACGCTGCCGCCAGGGAGGCCGAGCGCGTGGCGCGAGCGCCAGTCGAGGTCAGGCGGAGCGTCGCTCATGACGATCAGTGTAGCGGCCTCGCGCGGGCAGGGGCGCGCGCGCCCTCGCGAGGGCCCAGCGGCGACTCCTGTCCCCTCCCGCTTCCGCTCCCAGAGCTCCCCACGCGCGCCGGCAAGATCTCCAGGCGGAATCGACGGTGGGGCGGCGGAAGGGCGCCACACAGCCGGACATCGCGCCCTCGATCCGTCCGACGGGAGCCGACGATCGGCGCGCGCGTCGTTCAGGAGACCGCCGCCTCCCGAGAGGGCGAGCTCGGGCTCCGCGCTCGCTCGGGGTCGGAGCGGGCGCGGGCGGTCAGGCGTCGACGGGGTCGGGGGCGTCGAGGGAGAGGTCGACGAGGAGGCCGAAGTGGTCGGAGAGCCAGCGGCCCTGGACGGGGGCGTCGAGGACGACGCGGGCGTCGTCGATCGAGGTGACCCCGCCGAGGGCGATCGGGGTGGTCCAGATCGCGTCGATCCGGCGGTCCGGGACGAGCCCGTGCGCGGCGGCCTCGGCGGTGGTCGGGTTGGTCGAGGACCAGGTCAACCCCGGGGCGTCGGGGTTGCGGACAGCGAAGGTGTCGAGCATGCGGGCCCGCAGCCGCTCGAGCTCGGGGGCGTCGGCCGTGGCGTTGAAGTCGCCGCCGAGGATCTGGACGTCGCAGGGGTAGCGGTCGATCGCGCGGAGCAGGGCCTTGACCTGGTCGCGGCGATAGGCGACGGCGCCGGGCTGCCAGCGGAGGTGGGTGGTGTGGAGGCCGACGACGCGGCCGCCGAGGCGGACCCGGGCCGAGAGCATGCGGTAGCGGATCGGGACCTCGTCGTGGGGGAGCTCGGTGACCTTGATGTCGTGCACGGGGAAACGGGCGATGATCGCGACGCCCTGCTTCTTGATCGCCTTGGGGCGCGACATCTCGGTGAAGGTGCGCCCGGGCATGCCGAGGGCGTCGGCGAGCTGCAGCGCGGTGTTGGGGAGGCCGGCGTGTGCGCGGACCTCCTGCAAGAACACGACGTCGGGCGCGAGGGCGAGGATCTCGGGGATCGCGGCGTCGAGGCGGGCCTGGGGCTCGTGCTCGACCCACAGGTTGTAGGTGAGGACGCGGAGGCGCATGGAGTTACTCGGCGGGTGGGATCGGCGGCAGGCCGAGGCGGGCGCGGTGCTGCTTGTGCTCGTAGATGCACCAGTTGGCGTTGCCGCCGAGCTTGATCCGGAAGGCGGTGAAGTAGTTGGGCCAGAAGCGCGGGTCGTTGACGATCATCTTGGAGCCGAGCATGCGCGCGTCGTCGCACTTGCCGTGGACGATGATCACGATGTAGTCGGGCATGACGCTGAAGATCCGGTCGGCGAAGCCGGGGCCGAGCTTGCGGGTGTAGCCGCCGGGGAGCTTGGAGATGACGGGGTCGACGAGGCCGAGGGTGTCGAGCAGCGGGTAGTTGGTGCGGTAGCCGACGAGGCCGATGTCGCCGATGGCGATCTTGCCGGGCGGCTGGGAGACGAGCCAGTCGGAGGCCTGGCCCGCGGTGTACATGTGGCCCTTGAGCTCGACGAACTGGAAGCGCTTGTAGGAGACGTTGACGAAGCGGTGGCGGAGGTAGCCGAGGACGCAGCCGGTGACGAGGAGGGCGGCGAGGAGGTAGGGGCGGCGGAGGTCGAAGAGCGAGCGGGCGCCGACGCAGATCAGCACGTAGAGGAAGGGCTCGACCGGGGCGAAGAAGCGGTGGAAGGGCATCCAGTCGCCGCCGACCGAGAGGATGTAGGCGGTGAAGAGGACGGTGATCGTGGCGAGGGCGATCGTCTCGCGGGGGCGCGCGCGCAGGCCGAAGTAGAGGCCGGGGAGCGCGAAGAGGGCGACCGGCCCGAGGTTCTTGAGGTAGCCCCAGATGTAGCGCAGACCGCCCTCGATCTGCTGCGACATGTCGCCGGTCTTGGCGTAGAGGGTCGCCGGGAGCCAGTCGCCGTAGTAGCTGTGGCGCCAGAGGAGGTGGAGGGCGACCGGGAGGACGAAGAGCAGGCCGCGGACGATGTTGCGGCCGGACAGGAAGCGCCGGCCGAGGGTGAGCATGACGAGGCCGAGGAAGAGGGGGGCTTCGGGGCGGGTCAGGCCGGCGGCGGCGAAGACGAGGCCGGACCAGGGGAGCGCGGCGCGGACCCCGGCGGCGGCGGCGTCCTCCTCGCGGTAGACGAGGTAGGCGCCGCCCGTGACGAGGGCGGCGAAGAAGGTGGTCTCGAGGCCGAAGACGCCGTAGCCGGCGAAGAGCGCGGAGGTGGCGATCAGCCAGGTGGCGACGCAGGGCAGCAGGCCGAAGGGCTTCATCCGCTCGGAGAGGAGGAAGACGAGGCCGAGGGTGGCGCAGGCGGCGGCGCCGCCGAGGAGCTTGGAGCAGAGGACGGGTTCGATCCCGATCTTGATCCCGAGCGCGAGGAGGAGGGTGAAGAGGAAGTTGGTGTAGCCCTCGATGTACTCGCCGGCGTTGTAGACGAGGCCGAGGCCGTCGGCGAGGTTGCGCGCGTAGCGGAAGGAGATGAAGGAGTCGTCGATGGTGAAGGGGCTGTTGCGGATCATGTTCCACAGCAGCGCCACGGTCGGCGCGACGAGCCCGA
>CAZMML010000027.1:0-13727 GCA_964567335.1 uncultured Nannocystis sp.
GGCCTCGAGAAGCCCGTCTTCGATCGTATTCCCGTTCGTCAGGATGATGCACGGAATGGAGAATTCGAGCAGGGTCGTGAACGCCAGATGCCGCGCGAGGGGCTCCAGCGATTTCAGGTACCGGATCTCCGTGTTCCCCATGATCTGGACGCGGTCAAAGGTGAACAATTCGACGTATCCGGCCAGCGCCAGGCCCGGTCGGTGCAGGTTCTTGTCCCGCAGCGACACCTTGCCCGGCCGCACCTTCCCGCCGAAGCGAAAGCTCCGCACGTGCTCGCGATCCTGCACGAAGCTCCCCATCGACGGGCTAAACCACAGCAGCGGCGTCCCCGCGATGGCCGTGTGCGCCTTCGCGTGGTCGGCCATCACCAGGACGTGCTTACCGTCCTCGTGCTCAAAGAAGTAGAAGATCCCGTCCTCCTCCATGAGCCGGGAGACGAACGCGAAGTCCGACTCCCGGTACTGCACACAGTAGTTCCGCGGCGCGTACTTCTCGACCAACGAGAAGCGGAACGAGTCGCTGGGCACCCCCGCCTTCTTCAGGACCTCGGTGAGGATCTGCTCCGTCGTCTTGTCCTGGAAGAGCCGCACGTTCACGCGGTGGAGCAGCCGGTAGATCCACGGGACGAGCGTCAGCTCGTAGAGGTGCAGGCTCCGCGTGTGGCCGACATACTCGGCCTCGCTGACCACCCCGTGGATCCACCGCGGGAGCTCCGCCCCCGCGATCTCCAGGCGCGCCACCTGGCCGACCAGCGACTCCGGATCGAGCTCCCCCCCGGCCGCCTCCACGCGAAATTCGAAGAGGCTCGAGATCCCCTCAAAGCCCGACCAGCGCACCACCCGCAGCGGCGTCTCTCCGACCTTCAGCGTAAAGATCGCTCGCCCTGACTGAAGGCTCGATAGGCCCTCCTGGATCGCAGAAATAATATCGCTGACGGCCATGAATAGACGCTCCGAACGTCCTGGAAGCTAGGAGGCGCTCTCTCCCCCGTCAAGCGGATTCCTGAAGTCTTACCGGTGTTCACGTCACGTCACGTCGCGCCACCACTCCTCGGCCGAGCAGAACGTAGTTTAGTTCGCCGAATTTTCTCGATTGACCCGGCTTTGAGGCCTGCTATGGTGCGTGTGTCTCTGCTCGATCAGCCATGACACCCCTCACGATTGCCGCGACCTGGGCCAGCTATGAGCTCGACGTGGAGCTCTGGTCCGACGAAACAGCGCACGTGCTTCGCCGGGTCGGGGATGACGGCGCCGCCGAGACCTGGCTCGTGCACCGCGATCCCGAGGGCGACGGGGTCCGCCCGGAGGACTACGCCCGGGAGCAAGCCGCTCGCCTCCGCGACACCCTTCCCGAGTTCACGCTGCACCGCGCCGGGCCGCGCGAGACCGCCGGCGGCACCGGCCACGAGCTCGCCTTCGGGTGGACGAGCCCCAAGGGACGGGTCGAACAGGTCCAGGTCTACGTCTCCGCGCCCGGCGCGATGCTGGTCTTGACCGTGACCGGATTGCCGCGGCTCTCGCCCACCGCGGCCGGCGCGCTCGCTCGCGCCCTCGCCACGCTTCACGTCGCTCGACCCGACGCGGGGGGACCTTGACGTGCCGAGCGCAGCACGCCTCGGCGATCCCGTCGGCCACGACTTCGACTTCGCCGAGTGCGGCGGCAGGATCGGGGCGCTCCTCGGCGCCGCCTTCGGCGTCGCGACGGCCGAGTCCCGCACGCGCGCCCCCAGCATCGCAAGCGTCGGCGCAGGGATGATCTTCGGCGGCCCTTTGGGCGCGATCGTCGCGGGCGTCGTCGTCCACCGGGGACGCGAACTCGTCATTCAGGAGGCCCGTCTGGCGGGCGCCTGGCTCGGCGAGAAGGTCGGTCGGACGATCGGCGCGTGGATCGGTGATCACCTGGGGATCACGTTCAAGGTCCGGAGCGGGGTGATCCTCGTCGGCGACACCTTCGTGGAGATCGAGGGGAAGCCCACCGCTCGCTCCTGCATCGACTTCGCCGCCTGTTCGAAGCACCCGTCGTCGATCCCGCCTGCCATCATCGAGGGGAGCGAGAACGTCCACATCGGCGGCAGCCCGGCGGCGCGGGTCGGAGACGCAGGCGCCTGCGGCTTCACGATCCTCAAGGGCGCGAAGACCGTCGTGATCGGCGGGGCGTCCGGGTTGTGCGAGTGCGCCGCCCTGTGGAAGAAATACCGTGACGAGGCAGAGGCGCTGATCGCCCCCCACGACGGCGATCCCCGCGCCCGAAATCGAGCGATCAGCGCGGCCTACGCGAAGCTCTACCTGGACAACCCTGGCTTCGTATGGGCCGGCCTCGCCGCCTATGCGAGCAAGCAGGTCGGCTGCGCGATGGACCACGCGCGGCACGCCATGTCGACCGGCGGGAAACTCCTCCTCGGCGGCACCGCCGCGCTCCCGATCGCCCCCCTCCCGGCCGTCGGCACCGCCGGCTACGGGGCTGGCGCGGCCACCGCCGCTGCCTACACCCACGAGATGCTCGGGAAGGGCAACCGGGAGCTCTTCCTCGACATCTACCCGCTCCACCGCTTCTACCAGGAGCACGGCATCGACAAGATGGTCGAGTGTGCCGGCTCGCGCACCCCCCCGATCACGCGGGAGGCGCTCCTGGGCTTCCAGGCGATCGCCGACGGCGAGCTCTCCAAGAGCCTGGAAGAGATCGCCAACCACGAGCAACTCAACGTCCTCCAGCCCTTGATCTACGACGACTACCTCTTCCGTCGGATCCTCGCCGCGAACCAGACCGGCCTCCCTTTGACGAGCCCCGCCAAGCTCGTGCTCAGCAGCGACTGCGACGAGGGGCCCACCTCGACCTTCGACGAGGGGGACTTCGGCGGCGAGGACCACGGCTGGGTCCCTGAGGTCTACGACACGAGCGAACGGATGAATTGGATCCTGAAGCGGGCGGCGCCGATGTACGAGCGCATGGAAGGCTCCGCGGAGCACCTCGAGGACCTCCACGAGATCATCCGACAGGCAGGGATTCGATGACTTCTTCGGTGGTTCCGGCCCTCGTCGCGGCGCCCGCGATGCCCCTCGCAGTGGCGGTCGCGCGCTCCTCGGCCCGCATCCGCGCCCCCTCCGACTTGCGGGGACGCGGCGCGGCCCAGGCGCTCGAGATCCACGCCTTCGAGTTCGCAGACGGCGCTCACGGCTTCCAGCTCATGCCAGGCCGCTATGCGCTCCTGAGCCTCCGGGACGCGCTCATCGACGGTGTCCACGTCTCACCGCACCTCGAGTACCTGGACCCGGAGCAAAGCGCAGAGACCCTCGAGCGCTGCGCCGCGCGCCTCGAACACGCCGGATGGTCACGCGCCTCCTCGGACTCGCCGGCGCGCGCGTGTGCGATCGTGGGCTCCACAGGAGAGGCCGTCGCCGGCGCGTGGCGGACGGAGCGTTGGGCCGCCCAGCTGCGCCTGCGCCGAGTCCACCAGGTCAGCAGCCCGATCGGCCGTCTCTTCAAGCTCACCCAGGACGCGCACCTCGTCACGCTCTCGATCGCCCTCTCCTCCGAGCGGACCTAACCTCGTGTACCAGTGTTCATGTCACGTCTCTGGAGACGTAGCCACGTCATGAGTGTAACGTAGTTTAGTTCGCTGAAATTTCCCACTTGCCTCGCGCGGGAACCTGCTACGATGTCTCTGTCTCCCGGCGCTCCTTCCGCGGGCCCGAGGCTGTCCTTATGGGTCTCTTATCTGTCAAGGTCACGGACCACGCGACTGGCGCCATCGTCTTCGCGAAGCGATTCGAGCGCTTTCCTGTGAGGATCGGTCGAAACGCCGAAAACGAAGTACACCTCGACTACCCCTTCATCCCTCGCTGGTTCGCCGAGATCCGCCAGATGGGCGCGCGGCTCACCCTCCACGCCCTCACCGACCATAACCCGCTCCGCTTCCCGGACCAGAGCATCCTCCGCCTCGGCACGCCGACCCCGCTCGAAGGCAAACTCCTCGCCACCGCCGCGACCCTCGAGCTCTGCCTCGAGCCCGACCTCCCCGCTCCCCCGGCGCCGATCTCGCCCACGGACGAACCGCCTGCGATCCGCGTCCCGCCCGTGGAGCCGCGGGAGGGGCCGAGCCTCCGGCAGCCCGGACCTGGCCTCACCCTCGACCTCTCGAGCGCCCACAACACCGAGCAACGGCGCGCCCGCCTCCTCGCGGAGGTCGCCGCCCTCAAGAAGGCCTATCAGCCCTTCGAGCAGGCCCGCCGCGCCTGGCAAGACGCCTGCGTCGCCGCGCTAAAGAAGCTCTCGAGCGCCTCTGACAAGGAACCAGGCGACGTCCGCGTCGTGTTCCGCGAGTTCTCCCCCGCCGACCGCCCCCCGGAGGCGCTTGACTCCGACGAGCTCGTCGGACCGGGCGAGCTCAGCGCCGTCGCGCACGCCGCCACGGAGCTCCTCCCGGGCCTCCAGGCCCCCAGCGGCGAGTCCGAGATCCGCCGCTTTCTGATCCGCGTCGTCGACATCCTCCGCGTGTTCGCCGGCTGCGGCCTCGAGCTCCAGCGCTGCCGCAGCCGTCAGTCGACCGAGCTCGGCGTCACCTGGGAGGTCGTCCCGGACCCGCTGGCCGCGCTAGAGACCCGCGAGGACCTCCTCCGCTACCTCCTGGACTGGCGCGAGCCCGGGGAGGCCCGCAGCGAGGAGCTCGTCCGCAGCTTCGCCGGCATCGTCGACCACCTCCAGTGCTACGTCCAGGCCGCCCTCGCCAGCACCCGCGCGGTCGTCTTCTCGCTCTCCCCGCAGGAGATGGAGCGCAGCGTCACCCACGCGTGGCCGCTGCGCTCCGCGGCGCTCTGGCGCCACTTCGAGACCACCTTTAACGCCCTCTGCGGCGACACCTACGACCACCTCACCCCCGCCTTCCGCGCCGCGTTGACGCAGGCCTACGTGCAGGCGCTCCAGCGCGCGGGGATCCCCTTCCGCCAGCACGAGCCGGCCGGTGCCCCATGAGCCAGCGCATCCTCCTGACCCTGCTCGCCCTCCTCGCCTGCAAACCACGCGGTGAGCCGCCGATCTGCCCGGTCTTCGTCGGCTCCGAACGCGCCGACGAGGCCGACTCGCGCACCCTCCCGATCCCGATCTGGCTCGCTACCCTGGTCCCCAACCTGCGGCGCCCGGAGATGCTCCCCCCGCCGACCCCGCGGGACTGCAGCGGCCGGGCGATCGGGCTCCACTGGCCCACCGAGGAAGCCGCCGCACGCGACCCCCGCACGCCGCTCAGCCCGCTCGCCCCGCGACCCCTCAATGAGGCGGACCTCAAGTTCGAGCCCGGCCCCAGGGGCGCGCTCCTCGTGTGGGCCCGGGTCGAATTCTTCGCCGACGGCACCGCCCGCGGCCCCGTCGCGTTGGCCCGCTGGGCCCCCCGGGGCCTCGAGATCCGCGGCGTCGGCACCCTCTGGGCGCCCGAGCGGCGGCCGCGGCTGCGGCTCGAGCCCCTCGGCGACGACGCCCAGGTCCTCGTCGCCACCTCGGAAGTCTGCACCCCACCCACGGGCGCGCCCAGGGGCAAGGCCCGCTGCCGCCGCGAGATCTACCTCCTCCCCCTCCTGGAGCAGCGCTTCGTCCAGGCCGAGCTCGTCGAAGCAGGCGTGCCCGTTGGCCCCGCGCGGATCGTCGCCCTCGAGGAGCGCGAGAGCCCTCGCCGCGACGGCTGGGTCCGACGCAGCCAGGTCCGCCGCAGCGTCAGCTTCGTCGACGGCCACCCGCAGATCAACGAGCGGATCACCCACCAGGACTGCGACCCCAAGACCGACCAGTGCGACCCGCAGGAGGCGATCCGCGAGAAGCGCCCCCTGCGCTGGGACGGCCAGAAGTTCCGCGTCGACAAGCCCAGCGCGTGGGAGAAGGCGACCGGATGACCCTACACCCCTTCCGCCCGGCGCTTCGTCTTCCGTGTCGGCCGCCACACGTCCTTGCGGTATTGCAGGTTGATCGGCCTGGCCTTCCCCGAGCGACGCGGCGCCGCCAACACCTCATTGAGCTCCGCCAACGCGCGCTGCTTGAGCATCCGCATCTTGTTCCGCTTCAGGCGGTTGCGTCGATACGAGATCGGCGCGCGGTAGGCCTTCAGCGCCGGGACCGCGACCAACTGGTAGCGCTGCAGCTCCGTCTGCACGAAGCCGTACGCGCATTTCGCGTCCATGCAATCGCGGAAGAAGGTCACCCACAGGCGAGGCATCCCGTTGAGCTCGTCGATCGCCACGATACGCCCGGGTGTCCCGCGCGCGATCAGGCGCTCGTGGGGCTGCTTCTCCCCCCGAACCCGCACTTTTCGGCGGGTGACGTCGACCGTCGCCTCGTCGTCGAGCTGGGGATAATAAGAGAGCAGCCGCCGGCTCAAATAGACCCGCAACTCCCGGAGCTCCGGATCCCGCCCCTGCAGCGAGGCGAACTCCTCCGGCCTCAGGTCGAGACGCCGGGCGCAGCCTGGGCCGATACAGAGCGCCAGCGCCGCGACCCACCGCGCGATCACCATCCAATCGAGTGTCCTGAACCTCATCATCATCTCCACAGGCGACCCGTGTAGCGCGCGCTCCCTCCCCCGTCAAGTCGGTTCGCACCCGCGATCCACTCACCTCTCGGTCTCTCTCGGCCAGGTGCTCTCATGTTTCCGCAGACATCCATTCAGGTCCTCCGCGGCGGTCAGATCGTCGAAGTCCTGACCTTCGCCAAACCCCAGATCCTGATCGGTCGCCGACGAGAGTTCAAGGACCCCAGCGGCGTCAGCACCAACGACGTCGTCCTCGACGCCCCGCGGGTCTCGAGCCGCCACGCCAAGCTGCTCGTCGACGGGGACGGCATCACCGTCGTCGATTCCTCGGCGAACGGCACCTTCGTGGGCAGCGAGCGGGTCCAGGTCCCGCGGCGGCTCGCGCCTGGCGAGCTCGTCGAGATCGACGACTTCTCCCTCCGCTGCGAGCTGGCGACCTCTGGCGCCTCGCCGCAGGTCCCGGTCCTCGGGCCCACGACCGCGCCCGCGCCCGAGAGCCCCCGTCCGCCGAGCCACCCGCCGACGCCCACGCACCCCAGCGCCTCCCGGATCCCCTCCCGGCGGCCCGAGCCCTCGCTCGACCTCGGGCTCACCCCGCCCGACGACCCCCTCCCGCAGTTCATCCTCGATCTCCCCACGCCGCCCGGCCCCCAGACCTCACCGGTCCCTCAGGTCCCCGCGCCCACGCCGTCCAGGAGCACGATCCCCTCTTTCTTGCCGCCGCTCCCCGCGCCCACGCCCCCGGCCACCAACCCGCCCGCGCCCCCGAACCCGCAGCCTGGCGACCTCCTCGCGCAGTCCTATCGCCAGCTCGCGGCCCACTTCAGCGCCCCGCCCTGGGGCGCGCCGCCGCCGCTCGTTCTCTCCGCGCTCCCCCAGGCGACGGAGGCCGCGCGCAGCGCCCTGGTCGGTCGTCCGACCCCGCCCGGGCCCTGGCCCGAACACCTCGCCCGGGAGCTCTGCGGCCTCGGCCCCCTCGCGCCGCTGCTCGACGATCCGGCGGTGACGCAGATCGTCGTCCGCGGCGCGGACGGGATCGACGTCGCCCGCGGTGCGCACCTTGAGGTGTCGACCAGCCGCTTCTCCTGCGTCGAGGCGCTCTTCGCCGTCCTGGGGCGGTGGACCGGCGAGCGCCTCGTCACCACGTTGCACGCCGCGCCCACCCCTGACCTCGACGTCCGGGCCTGGACCGGCGTCGCTGCGGGTCCCCTGGCGGTCATCACCCGCGTCCGCAGCGCCGCGAAGCCAGCCCTCCACGAGCTCGTCCTCGACCAGGTCCTCCCGCAGGCCGCCGCGGACCTCCTCACCTCGGCCCTCCAGAGCGACCGGAACCTGCTCCTTCACGGCCCTCCCGGCGTCGACCTCGGCGCCCTGCTCAGCGCCCTCGCGGCCGAGCTCTCGCCCGCCCGCAGCGTCTGCGTCCTCCGTCGCGCGACCTCCTGGCCCCGCGGCCACGCCCTCGTCCTCGCAGGCGACGCCCCCGCGGCGTGGCCCTGCGCCGAGGCCCTCGCGTCCGACTGGCTCGTCGTCGACGAGCTCGGCCCCGCCGACGCCCTCCCCTTCGTCCGCGCCGCGCGTCGTCGCGGCGGCGGCGCGCTCGCCTCGACCCGCGCCAGCTCGATCGACGCCGCCCTCGACCGGCTCGCTGCCGCCCTCGCCACCGCCAGCGGCGGCGAGCTCCCGCCCGCCCGCCTGCTCGCCGCCTCCTGCTTCGACGGCCTCGTCGGCCTGCGCCGCACCGCGAGCGGCCGGCTCCGCGTCGACAGCCTCCACGAGGTCCGCCCGCGCGGCGAGCTCGCCGAGCTCTTCGCGTGGGACCCCGACACCGCCTCGGCCCAGCCCACCCTCCTCGAAGCGCAGGTCTTGCGATGATCCGCCGCCTCCTCCCCATCCTCCTCACCGCCCTCGCGTGCAAGCCGCGGGACCGCTGCGACGCCAAGGCGGGTCCTCTCCCCGTGCAGCTCCTCGCCCTCGGCGGCCCCAACCTCAACCCCCGCGCCGAGGACGAGGCCCCTTGCCCCGTCACCTTCTCCGTCTATCAGCTCAAGTCCGGCGCGGGCCTCGACGAGCTCGACTTCGAGACCGTCCTCGACCAGCGCGAGAAGGCCTTCGGCGACGCCTTCATCAAGGTCGAGCAGCACGTCATCTTCCCGGGGAGCCACGAGCGCTGGCTCCTCGAGGTCGACCCCAACGCCACGCACGTCGTCACCTTCGCCGAGTTCCGTGAGCCCCTCGGCGACGCCTGGTACCAGGTCTACGCCGTCCCGCGCGACCACCCGCAGCGAGCCTGCGACGCCGCGGCCCGCGGCAAGCCGATCGGCGACCCCTGCCTCTACCTGTCCTTTGAGGAGTTCGAGGTCTCCGGCGGCCAGTTCCCGGCCGCAGGCTTCGACCTCCGCACCTTCGAGACCACCTGCGCCCCGGTCGCCGACCTCCCCGCCAAGAAGCGGCGCAAGCGCCGGGACCTCCGCATGCCCTCGCTCCCCCCGACCGGCATCCCCCCGCCCCCTGCGTTCAATACGCCCACCACGCCCACCACGCCCACCACCCCGACGACGCCCACCACGCCCACCACGCCCACAGCGCCCAAGCTCCCGAGCGCCCCCACCACCCCGAAGCCCCCCACTCCCCCGAGGATCCCATGACCACTCCCTACGCCGCCCGCCCAGTCTGGAGCGAGGGCATGCTCATGTGCCCGCAGCACATGCAGCAGCAAGACCTCTACCACGAGCAATTCGTCGAGGCGCGCCTCCAGGCCCTCAGTCCGATCCCCTGGGGCGTCCTCTCGCTCCAGCTCGACCCCGCCGCCCTCCGCGCCGGGACCCTCCAGCTCCTGCAATTCCGCGGGATCCTCCCCGACGGCACCCCCCTGCAGATCGAGCCTGGCAGCGCCCTCCGCCCGCCCGCCCGCCCGATCGGCCCGCACTTCTCTTCGCGCACCGAGGCCCTCGCGGTCCACCTCGCCCTCCCCCTCCTCCGCGAGGGCGTCGCCAACTACGCCTCTGACGCCAGCGCCGCTCACCGCTACCGCGCCGCCCCGCGCCGCGTCTACGACCTCACCCGCGCCCGCAACGAGCGCGAGCTCGAGGTCAGCGAGCCTGCCCCCGTCCTCCTCTACGACTCCGAGCCGCGCGCCGACTTCGCCTCGCTCCCGATCGCCGAGCTCGTCCGCGACGAGGCCGGCGGCTTCCGCACCTCGGACAGCTTCATCCCGCCCGCGCTCGCCCTCCGCGCCGCCCCAAACCTCCTCCAGGACCTCCACGACATCCTCGGCCGCGCTGTCACCCGGCGCCGCACCCTCACCGACGAGCGCCGCGGCCGCAACCCGACCAAGGCCGATCTCACCTTCCGCGACCACGAGAAGACCCTCTTTCTCCACGCCCTCAACGCCGCCTTGCCCTGGCTCAAGCACTGCGGCGACACCGCCACCACCCACCCGCTCACCGTCTACGAGGCCCTCGCCCGCCTCGCCGGCGCCCTCATGACCGTCAACGCCGAGGGTGACCCCACCGAGCTCCCCGGCTTCGACTACGGCGACCTCCGCGCCACCTTCTCCCCCCTCGTCGCCGAGCTCCGCCGCCTGCTCGCCAAGGAGTTCGACCCGACCTGCATCGAGCTCCCGCTGCGCGTCCACCAGGACAACTCGTGGGTCGGCGAATTCACCAACGAGCGCCTCCTCCTCTGCACCAGCTTCGTCCTCGTCGTCGAGTACAGCGGCGACCTCGTCAAGGCCCAGCGCGAGATCCCCGAGGTCTTCAAGATCGCCTCGTGGCAGCGGATCGGCCCGATCGTCAAGAACAACGCGCTCGGCGTGCCGATCCGCGCCGTCGTCGCCCCGCCGCCCGAGATCCCCGTCCAGCCGCGTCAGGTCTACTTCATGCTCGACCTCAGCGACGCTGTCTGGCTCGAGGCGGTCGCCGAGCGGCGGATCGCCGTCTACGTCCGTCCGCCCTACGACCCCAAGAGCGCCCGGGTCCGCCTCTACGGCATCCCCTCCCGGAGAGCTGAGCCGTGACGGCCCAGAGCGACTGGCTGCGGCCCCAGATCGCCCCGGCGCTCTCGAGCGTCTTCATCCTGGTCCACGCCGTCGAGCAGGGCGGCTTTGACCCACACGCCCTGCGCCGCGAGATCGACGGCGCGATCGCCAGGATCCGGCTCGACGAGCCGGCCCGCGCCCTCGGCTTCACCCCCGACCTCATCACCGCCGTCAAGCTCGCCCTCGTCACCGCCGCCGACGAGATCACCCAGCGGCCGAGCTCTCGCTGCGACTACTCCGCTCCGCCGCCGGCCGGCGAGCTCCCGCTCCTCCAGCAGAAGTACTTCAACAACCGCATCGACCTCGGCCACCGCTTCTTTGACGAGCTCAAGAAGCTCCTCGATCCCCACGTGCCGCCGCCCCCGGACATGGCGGTCCTCGAGGTCTTCGCCCTCGCCATGGCCCTCGGCATCCGCGGCAAGTACACCGCCTTCGGCCTCGAGGGCTACGACGCCCACCGCACCCGCCTCTTCGCCAAGCTGCGCGCGACCCTCGCCCTCCCGGAGGGTCCGCCCGCGGCTCCGCCCGCGCCCTGGCCGGCCGCCCCGCGGACCGGCCGTCTGCTCGCCTGGGCCACCGGCCTGACGATCATCTTCGCCGCCGCCTTGCTCCTCACCTACCACGTCAAGCTCCGGCGCGAGGCCGACTCGCTCCGCGCGGCGCTGACGCGCGCAACCGACACCCCGGCCCGCCCATGACCCGGCAATTCGCCCTCTTCGCCACCCAGCTCGCCCTGATCACCGCCTCGGTGACGGCGATCCTCTACGTCCTCAAGGTCCCCGACTTCTACCTCAAGCTGGCGATCGCGATCGGCGTCGGGATCCTCGCCCTCAGCGCCCTCTTCGTCGCGGTCAGCAACCTCGGACGAGTCAACCGCGAGGCCAAACCCGACGACGGCGCCCGCGAGCGCAAGGCCCAGCGCCGCGCCCGCGCCCGCCTCCTCCTCCGCCGCCTCGACGCCTTCTTCGCCGAGCTCCGCGCGCCGGCCTGGCGCTACCGCGAGCCCGCCGCCGCCCCCTGGTGGCTCGTCGTCGGACCTGCCGGCCAGGGCAAGTCCACCCTCCTGCGCGCCGCCCCGGGGGCCCGCGAGCGCGCGCCGCTCGGGCCTGACGTCGCCACCCACGAGCCGCGCTTCTTCTCCGCCGAGGGCCTCGCCTTCGTCGAGCTCCCGGACGACTTCGCCGAACACCCGGGCTACGCCGCGTTCCTCCGCAGGCTCCACCGCAGACGCCCCGCGCAGCCCTTCGCCGGCGTCCTCGTGGTCACCCAGCTCGGCGGACTCACCCCGCCCAGCGAGCTGCTCGCCGGCACCCGCGCCCTGATCCTCCGGCTCTGCGACGACCTCTCGCTCCGGATCCCCCTCGTCCTCGCCCTCCCTGGCCTCGACCAGATCGCCGGCTTCCCGGACTTCTGCGAGGGCCTCGCCCCCTACGCGCGTCCCCTCGGCGTCACCCTCGGCGCCTGCGACTCGAGCACCGCCGTCGCCCAGGGCCTCCGCGCGCGCCTCGCCGAACCGCTGACATGGGTCCGTCAGCGCTGCCACGCCCTGATCGCCCGCCCCCGCACCAGCGCCGAGCAGGCCCACCTCTATGGCTTCTGGCAGCACTTCACCGAGCTCGCCGAGCGCACCGTCGCGGCCGCCGTCTACCTCGCCGCCCAACCGCTCAGCGGCGGCGAGTCCCTGCGTCCCCGCGGCGCCTACTTCCTCGCCGCGGGCGACGGCGCCAGCAGCGCCGTCTGGCTCGATCGCCTCGCCCATCGCCTCGGCGGCGCCCTCCCCGCCGCGCCCCCCGCCGCCTCCGCCCCCAACCAAGCCTTTGTCCGCGCGCTCTTCACCACCGAGCTCCTCCGCGACAGCGCCCTCGCCACCCGCAACCACCTCTACCGCTGGCGCCGCGCCAGCACCGCCGCCCTCAGCGCCGCCCTCCTCGCCGGCGCCGCCGTGTGGGCCGCCGTCTCGGTCGAGCGCCGCGCGACCGCCGAGCTGGAGCACATGCAGGCCACGTGGGACGCCGCGACCGCCGCCCTCAGCCCGCCGCCCCGGCGCGCCGCCCCCTCTGCGCCGCTCCTCGGCTTCCGCCAGCAGCTCCTCGCCTGGCGCCCCGAAGACCCTGGCTTCTCGTGGGGCCTCGATCATGGCGAGCAGCTCTGGGCCGCGACCGCCGCCGCCTACACCCGCGCCGTCTGCGAGGGCGTCCTCCGGCCCCTGGCCGCCCGCAGCGAGACCTCCCTCCGCGAGTTCGTCGACCGCTTCACCGACAACGCCCACCCGAGTCGCGGCGAACAGGACCGCTTCCTCGACCAGCTCCACTTCTACACCCTCCTCTCCGGCCCCGACTTCAGCCACGACCCGTGGGGGACCGAAGACGAGTCCGCCTGGCTCGTGCGCGAGCTCCGGCGCCGCTGGAGCGACGACGACGCCGCCGGCAGCGAGGGCGCCCGCGACGCGATCCTGCAGACCCACCGCGAGCTCGCGCCGACGGCCGCGCCCGCCCCGGTGGACCCCTGCCGCGCGACCGGCGGCGCCCTCGCGCTCCCCTTTGACGAAGCGCTCGCCCTCGCGGCCAGCGACGTCCTGACCCGCGCCCCCCCCGAGAACGGCGTGGTCGAGGGCATCGTGCTCGGCATCAACAACACCCACAAGGGCCGCAGCGTCGTGCTGGAGCGCGACCGCATCGAGGCCCGCACCACCCTGCTCCCCGCCTACACCCGGCGCGGCTGGGAGGAGGCGCGCGAGCAGATCCAGCGCCAGGTCGAGGGTCAGAGCGGCAGCCTGTGGTTCCTCCGCGGCGAGCAC
Source organism: uncultured Nannocystis sp. (assembly GCA_964567335.1). Classification (GTDB taxonomy): domain Bacteria; phylum Myxococcota_A; class Polyangia; order Nannocystales; family Nannocystaceae; genus Nannocystis. The sequence continues at coordinate 13,343 of CAZMML010000027.1, forward strand.
GTCCGCGACGACCGCCACACCTACTGCCTCAAGCTGCGCGACAACTACGTCGACCGCTACCTCGGCGCCTGGGAGGAGGCGATCCAGGGCGTCCGGATCAAGCGCTCCGCCGACCTCACCGAGCTCCGAACCACGCTGGAGACCCTGACCCGCCAGAAGAAGCTCGCCGAGATCTGGCAAGAGATCGCGCTGCACTCGCAGGACCTGCCCCCGATCCTCTGCCCGAAGCCCGAGGAGGGCCACCTCATGCTCGCCCTCCGCACCCTCAGCGGCACCCCCGAGCCCCGCGCCGCGGCAGGCGCCGTCGGCCAGCGCGACGCTCGCACCGTCCACGAACGCTTCGCCCCCTTCGCCGCACCGGAGCGCTTTGTGTGCGCCCCGTTGG